>RFFX01000037.1 GCA_003696765.1 Zetaproteobacteria bacterium
GACGCTCTTGACGCCGATCGCGATGGACAAGGAGCTGCGCTTCGCCATCCGCGAGGGCGGGCGCACCGTCGGTGCCGGCGTGGTCACCGAGATCATCGAATAGCAACGACACGACGAAGGAAGGCAAGGCAGGTGGCAGCACAGAGCATCCGAATCCGTCTGAAGGCGTTCGACCACCGCATTCTCGACAAGAGTGCGCGTGACATCGTGGCGACGGCGAAGCGCACCGGTGCGGGGGTGCGCGGCCCCATCCCGATCCCCACACGGATCCGGAGGTTCTGCGTCATCCGCAGTCCGCACAAATACAAGGACTCTCGTGAACAGTTCGAGATCCGCACCCACAAGCGGGTGCTCGACATCGACAACCCGACGCCGCAGACGGTCGATGCGCTGATGAAGCTCGACCTTCCCGCGGGTGTCGACGTGAAGATCGAGCTGTAGGCGATTCCGGGTCCGACTGGCTGGAGAGACGAACATGCGTGCTGGATTGATTGCCCGCAAGCTGGGCATGACTCAGGTCTTCACCGAGGATGGCTCGGCCGTCGCGGTGACCGTGCTCGCCGCCGAGCCGTGCCGGGTGATCGCCCTGCGCTCGCAGGCGAAGGACGGCTACGACGCGATCCAGGTCGGCTACGGCGCACCGCGGCGCCGTCAGTCGCGCGCCGTGCAGGGGCACTACGCCCGGCAGGGGCAGGAGGAGATGGGCGGCCTGAAGGAGTTCCGCGTTGCCCCGGACGCCGGTTTCGAGGTGGGGCAGGAGCTGACCGTCGAGATGTTCGAGGAGGGGCAGAAGGTCGATGTCAGCGCCGAGAGCAAGGGGCGCGGCTTCGCCGGCGTGATGAAGCGCTACAACTTCGGCGGCGGTCGGGCGAGCCACGGTGCGGAGAAGGTCCACCGACAGATGGGATCCACCGGCCAGTGCCAGTGGCCGGGCCGGGTCTTCCCGGGTAAGAAGATGCCGGGGCATCATGGCGCGCGGCGGGTGACGACGCAGAACCTCGAGATCGTGCGCATCGACCGCGAGCGGCGGCTGATCCTGGTCAAGGGGGCGGTACCCGGCGCCCGCAACGGGCTGGTCGAGCTGCGCGCCGCCGTGAAGGGGAGGTAGCGGATGGCGGAGATCCGGATGGTCGATCAGAACAACAACGAGGTGGGGGTGCGCCGGCTGAGCGATGCGGTCTTCGGGCTCGAGCCCGACCCCGGGCTGGTCCATCGGGTCTACACGGCGCTCGCCCTGGCGCAGCGCAGCGGCTGCCACCATACCAAGACGCGGGCGGAGGTCTCCGGCGGCGGGCGCAAGCCCTGGCGGCAGAAGGGGACCGGTCGGGCGCGGCAGGGGTCGACCCGCGCGCCGCAGTGGCGTCACGGCGGGGTGGCGCACGGCCCGCGTGCCCACGGCTGGAGCCGTCGGGTCAACCGCAAGGAGCGGAGGCTGGCGATGCGCTACGTGCTGTCGGACCTCTTCCGCTCCGGCCGGCTGGTGGTGGTGGACCGGCTGCAACTGGATGCGCCGAAGACCAAGGCGTTCGCCGCGGTGACCACGGCGCTCGGCGCGGAGAACGGGCTGTTCGTTCTCGGCGGGCCCGATCGCAATGTGGAGCTCTCCGGTCGCAATCTCCCCCGTTGCGAGGTGGTGCTGGAGGGGCAGCTCAATCTTCATCGTCTGCTCAAGCATGAGCGGGTGGTGCTGACCGATGATGCGGTGCGCAGGATCGAGGAGCGGCTGGCATGAGCGCGCGGTATGACGATTTCCAGGTGTTGCTCCGCCCGGTGGTGACGGAGAAGAGCTATCAGGCGCAGGCTGCGGCCAACCAGTACGTCTTCCGGGTGGCCCCGACGGCGACCAAGCTGCAGATCCGTCGTGCCGTGGAGCGTATCTTCGGTGTACGGGTCGAGCGGGTGCAGGTGGCCAACATGCCCGCCAAGCCCAAGCGGCGCGGCATGCGGATGGGGCGGCGCAGCGGCTACCGCAAGGCGGTGGTCCGGCTGGTCGAGGGGGATACCATCAAGGTGATGGACGAGGCGTGACGGCATGGCACTGAAGGTTCTCAAACCCAACACCAACGGCGCGCGGGGGCGTGTCGCCGTGGTGGACGAGACGCTCTACAAGGGGCGTCCGGAGCGGTCGCTCACCCGTGGGCGGACGGCGAGCGGCGGGCGCAACAACAGAGGGCGGATGACCGCCCGACACATCGGTGGCGGCCACAAGCGACTCTACCGGATGGTCGATTTCAAGCGCTCCAACTTCGGCGTCGAGGGGCGGGTCGAACGGATCGAGTACGATCCCAATCGGACCGCGCACATCGCGCTGGTCGTCTTCCGCAACGGCGAGCGGCGCTACATCCTGGCGCCGCAGGGGCTGCGGCCGGGCGATGTCGTCTCTTCCGGGCCCGATGCGGAGATCCGGCCGGGGAACGCGCTGCCGCTCTCCTGCATCCGGGTCGGCACGCTGGTGCACAACATCGAGTTGAAGCCGGGCAAGGGGGGGCAGTTGGCCCGGTGCGCCGGCGCCAGCGCGCAGTTGATGGGCAAGGAGGGGGGAAGGGCCATCCTCCGGCTCCCCTCCGGTGAGTTTCGCCGGGTCGATCTCCGCTGTATGGCCACCATCGGGGTGATGGGCAACGCCGACCATGCCAACGCCAAGATCGGCAAGGCGGGGCGGAGTCGCTGGCTCGGCCGGCGGCCGCACGTGCGCGGTGTGGTGATGAATCCTGTCGACCACCCGCACGGCGGCGGGGAGGGGCGCACCTCCGGCGGCCGCCACCCGGTGACCCCGTGGGGGGTGCCGACCAAGGGGCACAAGACCCGCAAGAAGAACAAGGCGTCGGATCGCGACATCATCCGCCGGCGCAAGAGGTGATCGGTTCATGGCGCGTTCGCTGAAGAAAGGCCCGTTTGTCGATGCACATCTCGAGAAGAAGGTGCAGGCGGCACGCAGTTCCGGGCGCAAGACGGTGATCAAGACCTGGTCGCGGCGATCGACCATCACGCCCGATTTCGTCGGGCTCAACTTCGCCGTGCACAACGGGCGCAAGTTCATCCCGGTCTATGTCACCGAGAACATGGTGGGCCATAAGCTGGGCGAGTTCGCCCCGACCCGCACCTACTACGGCCACGGTGCGGACAAGAAAGCGCGCAGGAAGAGGTAGTTGTCGATGTCGGAACGAGTCAGGGCGGTTGCCAGGAACGTGCGGATCAGCCCGCAGAAGGCGCGGCTGGTGGCCAGTGCCATCCGCGGCCTGCCCGTCGGCGAGGCGATGGGGGTGCTGGCGCTGTCGCAGAAGAAGGCGGCGCGTCTCTTCGACAAGGTGTTGCGCTCGGCGGTGGCCAACGCGGAGGAGAACCATTCGCTCGATGTTGACAACCTGATGGTGGTGGATGCCCGGGTCGACGCCGGCATGACCCTCAAACGGTACCGTCCCAAGGGGATGGGCCGGATGCGTCGGCGGTTCCATCGCCACAGCCATCTGACGGTCGCCGTCGCCGAGGCGAACTAAGCGGTTCGGGAGTAGTTGAATTATGGGACAGAAGGTCAGTCCGATCGGATTTCGCGTCGGGATCACGCGCGGCTGGGAGTCGATGTGGTATGCCGAGAAGGATTACGGTGCGCTGCTGCGCGAGGACATCGCGCTGCGCCGCTATGTGAAGAAGCGGCTGTTCCACGCGGGGGTGTCGCGCATCGTGATCGAGCGGCCGGCGGGCAAGGTCAGGGTGACGGTCCATACTGCGCGTCCCGGTGTGGTGATCGGCAAGAAGGGGTCGGAGATCGAAGCACTCCGACGCGATCTCGCCGCGAAGTTCCGGCGTGAGGTGCAGGTCAACATCGTGGAGATCCGCCGGCCCGAGGCCGAGGCGCAGTTGGTGGCCGAGAATATCGCCTTCCAGATCGAGCGGCGCGTCGCCTTTCGGCGCGCGATGAAGCGCGCGGTGCAGGGGGTGTTGCGCATGGGCGCAAAAGGGGTGCGGATCGCTTGCGGCGGCCGCCTAGGCGGGGCGGAGATCGCCCGCACCGAGTGGTATCGCGAGGGGCGTGTGCCGCTGCATACCCTACGTGCCGATGTCGACTACGGCTTCACCGAGGCCCGGACCACCTACGGGGTGATTGGGGTCAAGGTGTGGGTCTTCAACGGCGAGCGGTTGGGAGTCGGCTCCGATCAGGAGCTGTAGCACGGCGACGCCGCATCCGGCGTCTGCGGCCAGGAGGGTCGCGCAATACCGTGGCTTGCGCAGGCAAGCTATGGTTGAGGGGATCGAAGAGCGCGTTTCGATTGCCGTCAAGCCAAAACGTCCATGGAAGGACGTTTTGCGGTGTGAAAGATGCTGCAACCGAAGAAGGTACGCTGGCGGAAGCATCAAAAGGAGTTGCGCCGTATCCGGGGGATCACCGAGCGCGGCGCCAGCCTCAACTTCGGTGATATCGGGTTGAAGGCGGTGGAGCCGGGGCGGATCACCGCCCGGCAGATCGAGGCCGCCCGGATCGCCATCACCCGCCACATCCGCCGTCAGGGGCGGGTGTGGATCCGCATCTTTCCCGACCTGCCGGTCTCCGGCAAGCCGGCGGAGGTGCGTATGGGCAAGGGCAAGGGGTCGCCGGAGTACTGGGTGGCCGCCGTGCGTGCCGGCCGCATCCTCTATGAGATGGACGGCGTCGACGAGGCGCTGGCCCGCGGGGCGCTGCAGCGGGCGTCGGCCAAGCTGCCGGTGCGGACCAGGATCGTGGTGCGGGGTGCCGGGCGATGAAGTGCAAGGATTTGCGCGGCAAGGGTCGTGATGAGCTGCTGGGGCTGCTTGACGATCTTGCCGCGGAGCAGATGAAGCTGCGTTTCCAGAAGTCGGTGATGCAGTTGAACAACACCGCCCGACTCGGTCAGGTGCGGCGGGAGATCGCCCGCATCAAGACCGTGCTGGCGGAGCAGCGCAGAGGAGCCGGGGCGTGACGGAGCAGCAGAGCAAGGCAGTGGGCGCCAACGGGCGGCGCCTGGAGGGGATCGTGGTCTCCAACAAGGCGGAGAAGAGCATCGTCGTCGAGGTGGAGCGTAAGTTCCTCCATCCGCGTTACCGCAAGACGGTGCGGGCGCACAAGCGCTACATGGCGCACGACGAGCACAACGCCTGCAACGTGGGGGATCGGGTGGTGATCGTGGAGTCGCGGCCGATCTCCCGGCGCAAGCGGTGGCGGATGGAGCGGGTGGTCTCCCGCGCCGAGCAGCTGTGAGGGGAGGTGGCGACCGATGATCCAGACGGAGACCATCCTCAAGGTGGCGGACAACTCCGGTGCACGCAAGGTCGCCTGCATCAAGGTGCTGGGCGGATCGAAGCGGCGCTATGCCCGCATCGGAGACGTGATCGTGGTTGCGGTCAAGGAGGCGATCCCCAACGGCAAGGTGAAGAAGGGGGACGTGCAGAAGGCGGTGGTGGTGCGGACGGCCAAGGAGTTCCGACGCAAGGACGGCAGCTCCATCCGTTTCGATGAAAACGCCGCGGTGCTGCTCACCGGTCAGGGGGAGCCGATCGGCACCCGCATCTTCGGACCGGTCACACGTGAACTGCGCAGCAAGGGGTACATGAAGATCATCTCGCTTGCGCCGGAAGTGCTGTAGGAGGCGTCGCGATGGTGGCGAAGATGAAGTTGCGCCGCGATGACGAGGTGGTGGTCATCGCCGGACGGGACCGGGGGGCGCGGGGGCGGATCGTCCGCGTGCTGCCGGCCGAAGGGAGGGTGGTGGTGAGCAAGGTGAACATGGTTCGCCGCCACACGCGTCCGAGCGATCGGAGCGCCGGGGGGATCGTTTCGGTGGAGGCGCCGCTGTCGGTGTCGAACGTGCAGTTCTATTGCCCGGCCTGCGCGCGCGGGGTGCGGCTGGGGATCAAGCGGCTGGAGGATGGCCGCAAGGTGCGCTTCTGCCGCAAGTGCGGCGAGGTGGTCGACAGCTGAGGTTCATGCCCGGTGGAGATCGGAGGGCCAGCCTTCGATCTCCTTGCGGGATGGTTGCCTGCAGGCGCAGGCCGGGGATTGGTTTGCGCGGCACGACGGTGCCGCGATGACGGCCCTCCTGCGAGGTCGTCACACGCTCCAGGAGAACGAGGGACGATGGCGAGATTGAAGCAGCTCTACGAGGAGCAGGTGGTTCCGGCCATGAGCGCGGAGTTCGGCTACAGGAACCCGATGGAGACCCCGAGGATCACCAAGATCGTGGTCAACATGGGGGTGGGTGAGGCGGTGCTCAACCGGAAGGCGATCGACGGGGCGTTGGCCGACATGGCGCTGATCACCGGTCAGAAGCCGATCGTCACCCGGGCGCGCAAGTCGGTGGCCAACTTCAAGCTGCGCGCCGGGATGCCGGTCGGCTGCAAGGTGACGCTGCGCCGGGAGCGGATGTGGGAGTTCCTCGATCGGTTGATCAACATCGCGCTGCCGCGTGTGCGCGACTTCGGCGGCGTCAGCAGCAAGGGGTTCGACGGGCGCGGCAATTATTCGTTGGGCATCCGGGAGCAGATCATCTTTCCCGAGATCGACTACGACAAGGTCGATGCGATCCGCGGGATGGATGTCACCATCTGCACCACGGCCAGAAGCGATCGGGAGGGGAAGGCGCTGTTGAAGCACTTCCGCATGCCCTTCCGCAACTAGGGGATCGATGAGATGGCAAGCAAGGCGTTGATCGCGAAATGCAACCGCAAACCGAAGTTCCGTGTGCGGGCCTACACCCGCTGCAAGCTGTGCGGTCGGCCCCATTCGGTCTACCGCAGGTTCGGGATTTGCCGAATCTGTCTGCGCAAGCATGCGCTGGCCGGCGAGATCCCCGGCATGGTCAAGTCGAGCTGGTAGGAGAACGAGTCGTATGATGATGGATCGAATCGCGGATATGTTGACCCGTATCCGCAACGCGCAGGCCGCCGGGATCGAGCGGGTGGAGATGCCCTCGAGCAAGGTGCTCCACACCATCGCGCAGATCCTCAAGGAGGAGGGATATCTCGCCGGGGTGCGCGCCTACAACTTCCGCGGTCGGCGCTATCTTCGGCTTACGCTGCGCTACAGCGACGACGGCGTGGGGGCGATCCGCGAGATCCGGCGGGTCTCCCGCTCGGGGCGGCGGGTCTATTGCGGGGTGGATGCGCTGCCGCGGGTGAAGAACGGCTACGGCATCGCCCTGATCAGCACCTCCAAGGGGATCATGACCGACCGGAAGGCGCGGGCGGCCCATGTCGGCGGCGAGGTGCTCTGCACCGTCTTCTGAGAGATCCAGCGAACACGAGGTACGAACGGAATGTCGAGAATCGGCAAACAGCCCATCACCCTGCCGGAAGGGGTCGAGGTCTCCGTCGGCGCGGGCCGCGTGACGGTGAAGGGGCGCAATGGAGAGCTGTCGGCGCCGCTGTTCGACGGCATCACCGTCGCGCAGGAGGGCAACCGCCTGCTGCTCTCCTGCGCTCGGATGAACGATCGCAAGAGCAGGAGCCGCTACGGCCTGGCCCGGGCGCTTCTGGCCAACTGCGTGACCGGGGTGAGTCAGGGGTTTCGCAAGACCCTCGAGCTCCATGGCGTGGGCTACCGTGCCGCGCTGCAGGGCAACAAGCTCAATCTGACGTTGGGCTTCTCCCATCCGGTGGTCTACGAGCTGCCGCAGGGGGTGACGGCGAAGGTCGAGCAGAACAGAATCGTGATCGAGGGGGCCGACAAGCAGCAAGTGGGGCAGGTCGCCGCCGAGATTCGCGCCTTCCGCCCGCCGGAGCCCTACAAGGGGAAGGGGGTGCGCTATGCGGGCGAGCAGATTCTCATGAAGGAGGGCAAGAAGGCCTGACGGGCTTTTTGCGATTCCATCGTTGATGACGGTTTCGCAAGAAACCATCATCGCGACCATGGAGGGTCGCGCAAATCCGGAGGTGGCAAATGCAACCGACGGATTTGTAAGGGGATCGAAGACCGCGCTCTTCGATCGCCGTCAAGCAGAAAGTCCACGGATGGACGTTTTGCGGTCCAATCTTCTATGAGCAGGAAACGTTACGAACGGAATGCCGCGGTCCGCAGGGCGCGCCGGGTGCGCGCGCGGGTCAAGGCCTCGGGGCGGTTGCGGTTGAGCGTCTTTCGCTCCGCTCGCCACATCTACGCGCAGATCATCGACGATGCTCGTGGGGTGACCTTGGTCTCCGCCTCCAGCCTCGATGAGGAGGTGGCCTACGGCGGCAACTGCGAGGGGGCGCGTCGGGTGGGTGAGCTTCTGGCCCGTCGTGCCACAGCGCTCGATCTCGGTCCGGTGAGCTTCGACCGCGGCCCCTATCCCTACCACGGTCGGGTCAAGGCGCTGGCCGAGGGGGCGCGCAGCGGTGGGCTGGATTTCTAGGAGGCACGGGGAACGACGATGATCGATGCGAACGAACTGGAGTTGACCGAGAAGCTGGTCGCGGTCAACCGGGTGGCCAAGACGGTGGCCGGGGGGCGGCGGATGGGCTTCTCGGCCCTGATGGTGGTCGGCGACGGCAACGGTCACGTCGGCTTCGGCCATGCCAAGGCGAAGGAGGTTCCCGAAGCGATCCGCAAGGCGACCGAGATTGCCCGGAAGTCGCTGATCCGTGTGCCCCGTAAGGGGGGGACGATCCACTACCATGTGGTCGGACGCCAGGACGCCTCCCGGGTGATGCTCAAGCCGGCCAGCGAGGGTACCGGTGTGATCGCCGGCTCGGCGGTGCGGGCGGTGATGGAGGCGGCCGGGATCCGCGACGTGCTGACCAAGGCGATGGGGTCGCGCAACCCGATCAACGTGGTGCGCGCCACCTTCAACGGCCTGAAACAGATCGAGGGCCCCGAGGAGATCGCCGCCCGGCGCGGGCAGGCCGCGGAAGCGGAAGAGACACTGGAAGAGGTGTGACGTGATGAGCGGCAAGGCGAGGATCCGGGTACGTCAGGTCAAGAGCGGGATCGGTTATGCGCGCGATCAGCGCGCCACTCTGATCGGGCTGGGGCTGCGGCGGATGCATCAGGTGGTCGAGCTGGAGGATACCCCGGCGATACGCGGCATGATCCGCAAGGTGCGCCATCTAGTGCGGGTGGAGTCGGACTCCTGACGGCTTCGCGTGAAGCCGATGTCGCGGCCAGGAGGGCCGCGCGGAGCTGGAGCGTCCACGGAGGGACGGTCATGTGGTTGAATCATGCTGAAACTCAACACGCTGCAACCTGATCCGGGCAGCCGCAAACCGCGTAAACGGCTCGGCGCCGGGATCGGCTCCGGCCACGGCAAGACCTGCGGTCGGGGACACAAGGGTCAGAAGTCGCGCTCCGGCGGCAAGGTCGCGCGCGGATTCGAGGGCGGACAGATGCCGTTGATCCGCCGCGTGCCCAAGCGCGGCTTCACCCGGCGCGGCCGTGTTCCCTGTCAGGTGGTCAACGTCGGGATGCTCAACCGCTTCGAGGAGGGGAGTCGGGTCGACGCCGATCTGCTCAAGGCGGCGGGGCTGGTGCGCTCGGCGGAGCGGCCGATCAAGCTCCTGGGCGAAGGAACGCTGGAGAAGCGGCTGGAGGTCGTGGTGACGGCCGCGTCGAAGCGGTCGGCGGCCAAGGTGGCCGAGGCGGGCGGAAGCCTGATCCTGCAGGGATCCTGAACCGCCGCCGATGGCCGACCCCGCAGCCCGACTCGCCGGCGGTTTCGCCGATATCGGCAAGATCCCCGAGCTGAAGAAGCGGATTCTCTTCACGCTCGGGATGCTGATCGTCTATCGGTTGGGCGCCCACATTCCGGTGCCGGGGATCGACGCCCAGGTGCTGGCGCAGTTCTTCCATCAAGCCAACGGCAGCCTGCTCGGGCTGTTCGACATGTTCTCCGGCGGGGCGCTCTCCCGCCTGACCATCTTCGCGCTCGGGATCATGCCCTACATCTCGGCTGCGATCATCATCCAGTTGATGACCGTGGTCTCCCCAACCCTGGAACAGCTCAAGAAGGAGGGGGAGGCCGGTCGGCGCAAGATCACCCAGTACACCCGTTACGGTACGGTGGGGCTGGCCCTCTTCCAGGGGATGGGCATGGCCATCGGGCTGGAGTCCTTCTCGGTCAACGGCCATCCGGTGGTGGTCGACCCCGGCATGGGCTTCCGGCTGATGACGGCAATCACGCTGGTGACCGGTACGGTCTTCCTCATGTGGGTGGGGGAGCAGATCACCGAACGGGGGATCGGCAACGGCATCTCGCTGATCATCTTCGCCGGCATCGTCGCCGGGCTGCCGTCGGCGATCGGTCGCACGCTCGAGCTGGCCCGCACCGGAGAGTACTCCCCCTTCACCGTGCTCGGCCTCTTCGCCGTGGCGATCCTGGTCACCGCCGTGGTGGTCTGGTTCGAGCGGGCGCAGCGGCGGGTACCGATCCAGTACGCCAAGCGGCAGGTGGGCAACCGCCTCTACGGCGGCAAGGCGTCGTTTTTGCCGCTCAAGGTGAACAGCGCAGGCGTGATTCCGCCCATCTTCGCCTCCAGCCTGATCCTGCTGCCGGCCACCTTCGCCCAGTTCACCAAGGGGGTGGAGGGGATGTCCTGGATGGGCGATCTGGCGGCGGTGCTCTCCCCCGGCCACTGGCTTTACATGAGCGTCTTCGCCGTGTTGATCGTCTTCTTCTGTTTCTTCTACACCGCCATCGTCTTCAACCCCAAGGATACCGCCGACAACCTGAAGAAGAACGGCGCCTTCATCCCCGGCATCCGTCCGGGGCAGCGGACCATCGAGTACCTCGATTTCGTCCTCTCGCGCATCACGGTGGTGGGGGCGATCTACATCACGCTGGTCTGCCTGCTGCCGCAATACCTCATCTCCGAGCTCTCCGTCCCTTTCTATTTCGGTGGCACCAGCCTGTTGATCGTCGTGGTGGTGACCATGGACACCATCGCCCAGATCCAGGCCCATCTGATGACCCATCAATACGAGGGGCTGATGAAGCGGGCGCGGTTGAAGCGGTCGTGAACGTCGTCCTGTTCGGTCCGCCGGGGGTGGGCAAGGGAACCCAGGGGGTCCATCTGGCCCGCGCCTTCGGCCTGACACAGTTGGCCACCGGTGATCTGCTGCGGTCGGAGGTCGAGGCGGGCAGCGCCCTGGGGCGCGAGGCCAAGTCCTACATGGAGGCGGGGCGGCTGGTGCCCGACGGTGTGGTGGTCGGGATGATCGAGTCGCGGATGACGCAGGGATCGGGGTTGCTGCTCGACGGCTTTCCGCGCAATGTGGCGCAGGCGGAGGCGCTCGATGCGATGCTGGCCGACCACGGGGCCCGGTTGGACCGGATCATCTTCATGGATGCCGATCGTTCGGAGTTGGTGCGGCGGCTTGCCGGACGCCGGATCTGCCGCGACTGCGGCCGCAGTTTCCACGTGCACTTCCGTCCACCCGCCGTGGAGGGGGTGTGCGACGATTGTGGCGGTGCGCTCTTCCAGCGGGAGGACGATCGCCCGGAGGTGATCGGGAAGCGGCTCGATGTCTACCATGAACAGACCGCACCGCTGATCGCCTTCTATCGGGGGCGTGCCGGATTTCGCGCCGTCGACGGCGGCGGGACGTTGGAGGAGGTGCGTGCGCGGCTGCACGCGGCGATGGAATAGCGATGGCCAAGGAAGATCTGATCGAGATGTCGGGCGAGGTGATCGAGAAGCTGCCCAACGCCATGTTCAAGGTGCGGCTGGACAACGGTCACGAGCTGCTCTGCATGATCTCGGGCAAGATGCGCAAGTACTACATCCGCATCCTGCCGGGTGATCGGGTGACGGTGGAGATCTCGCCCCTACGATCTGACCCGCGGACGGATCAGCTACCGCGAGAAGTAGTCTCCCCGGCCCGGAAGGGGAGTTGGCTGCACGATGGCCGGCGTCGCAAGAAGCCGGCATCGCGACCAGGACGGTCGCGCAAATCCGGAGCCTGCGGCAGCCGGCGAAGGATTTGTAAGGGAATCGAAGACCGCGCTCTTCGATTCCCGCCAAGCAAAACGACCATGGAGGGACGTTTTGCGATCTGATCATGAAAGTCCGAGCTTCGGTCAAGAGGATTTGCAACAAGTGTCGGGTGATCCGGCGTCGCGGGGTGGTGCGCGTCATCTGCTCCAATCCGCGCCACAAGCAGCGGCAGGGATGACGACTTCGCGGCCGATCTCTTGGGTGCTGCCGCTTGTCCCCGATGGGGGGTGCCGCTACACTCCCGCGCCCTTTGCAACCGGTGGAGGTCTTCGATGGCTCGTATTGCAGGCGTAAATATCCCGACAAACAAGCGGGTTGAGGTGGCGTTGACCTATATCTACGGCATCGGCATCTCCACCTCGCGCAAGATTCTGGACGGCGTTCGGGTCTCGCGCGACACCCGTGTGCGGGATCTCACCGATGACGAGATCAACCGCATCCGTACGGTGATCGACGCCAACTTCAAGGTGGAGGGGGACCTGCGCCGCGAGGTGGCGATGAACATCAAGCGGCTGACCGATCTCGGCTGCTACCGCGGGCTGCGCCACCGCCGCGGGCTGCCCTTGCGCGGCCAGCGGACCAAGACCAATGCGCGCACCCGCAAGGGGCCGCGCCGCACCGTCGCCGGCAAGAAGAAGTAGGCGGGGCGGCGCAACCTTGCGTCGATGAGAGCAAAACTCTGTCGGCTTCGCGGGAAGTCGGCATGCGCGGCCATGGATGGCGCGTGGAACCGGGGCTTGCGTATGCAGGCGGCGGATGTGTAAGGGTGTCGAAGGGCGTGTGCTTTGATACCCGTGAAGCAAAGTCGTCCACGGACGGACGTTTTGCGCTGATCAAGATTCCAGAGGAAGTGCATGGCTAAACCACGATCGGGCGGCAGGAGGCGCGCCCGCAAGAATATCGCCAACGCGGTGGCCCATATTCGGGCGACGTTCAACAACACCCACATCACCTTCACCGATGAGGCGGGGAATGCGATCTGCTGGGCGACCAGCGGCGGCTCCGGTTTCCGTGGAGCGCGCAAGTCCACCCCCTTCGCCGCGCAGGTGGCGGCGGAGAATGCAGCGCGCAAGGCTATGGAGCATGGGGTGAAGAACGTGTCGATCGAGGTGCGGGGCCCAGGGCCCGGCCGTGAGTCGGCGATGCGGGCCATCGCCGCCGTCGGGCTGAAGGTGACCTATATCCGGGATGTGACACCGATCCCGCACAACGGCTGCCGCCCGCCGAAGCGGCGGCGGGTGTAGGAGGGGGGCGATGGCGCGTTATTTGGAAGCGAAGTGCCGTCTCTGCCGTCGCGAGGGGGAGAAGCTCTTCCTCAAGGGGAGCAAGTGCTACTCGAACAAGTGCGCCATGGAGCGTCGTCCCTACGCCCCGGGGATGCACGGGCAGGGGCGGCGGCTGAGGCGCCCTTCGGACTACGGGCTGCAGCTGCGTGAGAAGCAGAAGGTGAAGCGGATCTACGGGCTGCAGGAGAAGCAGTTCCGTGCCTGCTTCCGGCGGGCCGACGAGATGAGCGGTGTGACCGGTCTCAACCTGTTGCAGCTGCTCGAGTCGCGGCTGGACAACATCGTCTTCCGCATGGGGTTCGCCTCCTCCCGCTCCGAGGCGCGGCAACTGGTGCGCCACAAGCATGTCCAGGTCGATGGCCGGACGGTGACCATCCCCTCGTTCCATGTGCCGGAGGGGGCGAGGGTGACGCTGGCGCGCGGGGCGGAAGAGCACCTGAGGGTGAAGGCGGCGATGGAGGCCGCCGCCCAGCGGGGGCTGCCGGAGTGGGTGGATGTCGATCTGACCACCAACCAGGGGGTCTACCGGCACAAGCCGACCCGCGATCAACTCGATCCTTCGATCCGCGAGCAGCTGATCGTCGAGCTCTACTCCCGCTAGTTCGCGGGGGGGCTCCTTTCCGGTTCCCGCGGAGGGCCTCCTCGTCGTCGATCGCCGGGGCATCTCCCCGAGGGGGAGGAGGGCTGTGGATCCGCCACCGCCGGGGTGCGTGTGGATCCTTCGAAGCCGGTGGCGCGGGTAACCGGCGTTGCGGTCATGAAGGGCTGCGCTCTTCGATTCCCGCCAGGCAAAACATCCACGGAAGGATGTTTTGCGATTTGGATCATGGAAGAAGTTTTGCGGTGTGATCTGTCGCTATGGAACTGATTACTCCCCGTTCGATTACCGTGGAAGAGCTGGTCGAGGGCCGGTTGGCCAAAATGGTTTTCGAGCCGCTGGAGCGCGGCTATGGCACGACACTGGGCAACGGCCTGCGGCGCATGTTGCTCTCGTCGCTGGTCGGCTGCGCCGTGGTGCGCGTCGCCATCGACGGCGTCATGCATGAGTTCGATACGTTGCCCGGGGTGCGCGAGGATGTGGCCGACATCATCCTCAGCCTCAAGGAGCTCGACCTCCGCATGGAGGGAGACGATCCGCAGGAGATCACGCTCGACGTCCAGGGGCCGGCGATCGTGACCGCCGCCGACATCCAGTGCCCGGCGGGGGTGAGTGTGCTCAATCCCGATCTGGTGTTGGCCCATCTGAGCGAGGATGGTGTGCTCAAGCTCACCGCGACGGTGGAGAAGGGGCGCGGCTACCTGCCGGTGGCGGAGCGCGAGGGCGCGGAGCAGGAGAAGCCGATCGGCACCCTGCTGCTCGACGCCTCCTTCTCCCCGGTGCGGCGGGTGGCGGTCCGGGTGGAGAACGCCCGTGTCTCGCAGAAGACCAACTACGACAAGCTGATCCTCGAGGTGGAGACCAACGGCGCGGTCACGCCACGCGCGGCGGTGGCCGAGGCGGCCCGGATCATCCAGGATCAGCTGGCCGTCTTCAGTGATTTCGGCGCATCCGACGCCCCGGACGAGCGGGGCGCCCCCGCATCCAGTGCGGAGCTTCACGCCCTGCTCGACCAGTCGATCGAGAACCTCGATCTCTCCGCCCGTTCGATCAACTGCCTTAAGGGGGGTGAGATCTTCCGCATCGGCGATCTGGTCCGCCGCAGCGAGCGCGAGATGATGCACATGCCCAACTTCGGCAAGAAGTCGCTGGTCGAGATCAAGGAGGCGCTCGATCGCATGGGGCTCCATCTGGGCATGGATGTCTCGGCCTGGGATGCCGAACGGGAGGAGGCGGCCGATGCCGGGCCGACCGGGGAGGCCGAACCGACCGAACAAGACGCGGCGGCGTAAGAGGAGCGTACCATGAGACATCGCAAACACCGTACCTCGCTCGGGCTCCCCTCCGGTCACCGCCGGGCGCTGCTCGGCAATCTGGCGGCGGCGCTGATCACCCACGGGCGGATCGAGACCACGCAGGCCAAGGCCCGCGCGGTCCGTCCCTATGTCGAGAAGCTGATCACCCTGGGCAAGGACGGCTCGCTCCATGCCCGCCGCCGGGCGCTGGCCAGGCTGCGCCACCGCAGCGTGGTCGACCGCCTCTTCGTCGAGGTGGCCCCCCGTTTCGCCGGGCGCAACGGCGGCTACACCCGGATCACCAAGACCGGCTACCGGGTGGGGGATGCCGCCCCTATGGCGGTGATCGAGCTCATCGGCGACGACGAGCAATCGGCCGACGACGACACCACCTAGCGATCCTCTGCTTCACGGCGGATTCATCTTTTACAGGGAGGCTTTGCGGCCTCCCTTTTTTGTGGCTGGGTCGGACGATCCGCGAAGCCAGACCGGAACGAGGAGGCCTGTCGATGATCCGTAGCCTGCTGGCCATGCTCTTGATGTTGTCGGCGGTGGTGCCGGCGGCTGCCCGCGGCGGCGCGCCGACCGCGCCCTATCCGCTGCACATGGTGCGCTCCCATCCCCACGCCGATCTGGTCTACCCCTCGGCTGCGGGCCGGTTTCTCGTCTATACCGAGCGCGGCAGGCAGGGGTTCTCCGTGGTGCGTGTGCCGCTGGATGCGCCGGATGGCGAAGGGCTGGTGTTGCGCGCCGACTGGCTGCACGGCGCGATCCGGCGCGGTGTGGCGCTGGCCGACGGCTCAATCGGCTATGTGGCCAACAACCTGGGGCCGATCTCCGCCTGGCAGCGGCGTGCCGACAGCGACCTGCACCGGTTGATCGCCAACGGCGGCAGCTTCGTCGGCGGACTCACCCCGATCCATCTCGCGGCGGCGGCCGATGGCAGTCTGTGGGCGCTGGACAGCTACCTCAACCGCGAGCGCCGCTCCCGGTTCCTCGATACCTTTGCCAACGCCAACGTCCATATGGAGTTGCTCGGGCAGAACTGGCGCGTCTACTGGTCGGATGCGGACCACTGGAAGGTGGGCTATCAGGCCACCGAGACGGGGGTGCGCAACAAGTTCGACCACCCCGCCCTCTTCCTCTTCCGCCGGGGCGCGCCGATGACCATGATCCGCAACGCCTTCGATCCGGCGATCTCCGCCGACGGCCGCCGGGTGGTCTTCGTCCGGGAGCTGCACGGCAACTTCGATCTCTGGATGCAGCGGCTCGACGACGGTATGCTGGTGCGGCTGACCCGGAACCGCTACGGCGACTTCGAGCCGGCGATCAGCCCGGACGGTCGCCGCATCGCTTTCGTCTCCAACCGCGCCAGCCGGGGGGATGTGCGGCGCACGGCGATCTTCGTCCTCGATCTCGCCGACGGTACCATCACCCAGGTGACCAGCTCCCGACGTGCCACCGACGGCGGGCCGACCTGGCGTGATGGGCGGACGATCCTCTTCCATTCCAACCGCGATCCGCGCCGTCCGCAGCGGGGGACGGTGGATCGCTGGAGCCTGTGGGAGGTGACGCTGTGAAGGCTGCGGGATCCGCCGTACTTCGCCCGGCCGTCGTTGTCGTATGGATGACGGCCGCGCTGCTCTCCATCCTGCCCGGGTCGGCCGCGGCCGGCAGCCTGCTCGACTGGATGACAGCGGGGGCGGAGCGGATGCGCCCCGGCGGCCACGGCGCGGCGGCTGGAGTTGACAATGCCGAACTGCTCACCCTGGAGCCGGGTGAGAACGAGATCTATCCCCGCAGCGGCGGGCGGGGGGAGTTCTTCGTCACCGTCTTGCGGCGCGACCGTGTCACCCTGGAGCGGCGGGCGCTGGAGAACGGCGACCCGCTCAACGAGGTGACCGAGGATCCGGTCCCCGATTCGGTGCAGTGGCGCGACGGCGCGCTGCTCTTCCTCTCCACGCAGGTGGGAGGGCTGGGGCTGTGGCGCAAGCCGGCCGACGGGATGGGGTTGAGCATGCGGATCCACCAGTTCGCCGGCCGGGTGGAGCAGCCGCTCCTGCTCGCGGACGGCTCGGTGATCGCCGTCCGTCTGGCCGCTCCGGCTCGGATCGGCGGGGAGCGGTTGCGGCGGCGGCACGGCAGGCCCGATCCGTTCGACAACTGGAGCCGGCAGGGCGCGCGCGCCTACATCGTCCGCATCGCCCCCGACGGGACGGAGCGGCGGCTGGCCGACGGGATCAACCCGGCGCTCTCGCCCGACGGCACGTGGGTCGCCTTCTCCATGGCTGTCGGCCGCAGTCGCCACCTCTTCCTCATGCGGACCGACGGCGGTGCGCTCACCCAGTTGAGCAGCGGTCGGGCGGTCGACGTGCAGCCCGCCTGGAGTCCGGACGGGCGCTGGATCGTCTTCACCTCCAACCGGGGGCGCGCCGACATGCGCCACCCCTCCCGCTCCAACTGGGATCTCTGGATGATCCGCCGCGACGGCCGGTCAATCTTCCGGCTCACCCGTGATCCCGCGCGCGACGGCGCGCCCGTCTTCACCCCCGACGGCGGCGCGGTGCTCTTCCACTCCGATCGCCGGATCGGCAAGCAGGAGCGGATGCGCCATGGCGTGCGCCATATCCGCCGGGGGTTCCATGTCTGGCGCATCGCCTTGCCGGCGGAGCTGCTTGCCACCCCCGACGACAGGGGTGAAGGGCGGCGGTTCAGCGACGCACCTCGCCGTGGCCGAGCACGATCCACTTCTGTGAGGTGAGCCCCTCCACCCCGACCGGTCCGCGGACGTGGAGCCGGTCGGTGGAGATGCCGATCTCTGCTCCCAGCCCGTACTCGTAGCCGTCGGCGAAGCGGGTGCTGGCGTTCCACATCACCGAGGAGGCGTCCACCTCCCGCAGGAAGTGCCAGCCTGTGCGGTAATCCTCGGTGACGATGCTCTCGGTGTGGCCGGAGCCGTAGCGGCTGATGTGGTCGATGGCCTGCTCCAGGTCGTCGACCACCCGGACCGAGAGCACCGGGGCCAGGTATTCGGTGGCCCAATCCTCCTCGACGGCCGGCTTCCAGTCGGCGCAGAGCGAGCGTGCGCGGGTACAGCCGCGTACCTCGACCCCCGCCTCGGCCAACTGCGGCGCCAGCCGGGTCACCACCGGCTCGGCCACCTCCTGGTGGATGAGCAGCGTCTCCAGCGCGTTGCACACCCCGTAGCGATGGGTCTTGGCGTTCATGGCGACGGCGACGGCCATCGCGATGTCGGCGGCGCGGTCGATGTAGAGGTGGCAGATGCCGTCGAGATGCTTGATCACCGGTACGCGCGCCTCCTCGCTGATCCGCTCGATCAGCGAGCGACCGCCGCGCGGGATGATGATGTCGATCCACTCCCGGGCCCGGATCAGCGCACCGACCAGGGTGCGGTCGGTATGGTCGACCAGCTGCACCGCGTCCTGCGGTAGTCCGGCCTCGACCAGCTCGCGCCGCAGGCAGGCGGCGATCGCTCGGTTGGAGTGGATCGACTCCGATCCGCCGCGGAGGATGCAGGCGTTGCCGGCCTTCAGGCAGAGGGCGGCGGCATCGGCGGTGACGTTGGGCCGCGACTCGTAGATCATGCCGATCACGCCCAGCGGCACCCGCATCCGCCCCACCTGGATGCCCGAGGGGCGGTAGACCAGTTCGTCGATGCGGCCGACCGGGTCGGGCAGGGCGGCGATCTGGTCGAGCCCGTCGGCCATCGCCTCGATGCGCTGCGGGGTCAGCTCCAGCCGGTCGATCAGTGCGGCGTCGAGGCCGGATGCGCGGGCGGCGTCGAGGTCGCGGGCGTTGGCCCGCAGCAGATGATCCCGCTCGCGCCGCAGCCTGAGCGCCGATTGGGTCAGCCAGCGGTTCTTCCGCACCGTCTCGGCGGCGCGCATGGTGCGCGCGGCCTCCTTCGCCTGGCGGCCGAGCCGCTCGATCACGTGGTTTGCGTCACATGCACTCACATCTTCCTCCCGATGAGCACCAGATTGTCCCGGTGGATGATCGATGTGTAGTCGACATAGCCCAGGATCTCCTCGATCCGGTCGCTGGGGACGCCGCAGAGCCTGCGCACCTCCTCGGAGGTGTAGTTGACCAGCCCGCGGGCGATCGGCCTCCCCTCCTCGTCGACCACCTCGATGCACTCCCCCTTGTCGAAGACGCCGGAGACCGCGCGCACGCCGACCGGCAGCAGGCTTCCGCCGCGGCGCTGGAGGGCGTGGGCGGCCCCTGCATCGATGGTGACCCGGCCGGCCGGCCGCAGTACCTCGGCGATCCAGTGGCGCCGGCGTGAGGCGCGGTCGTCGCTGCAATAGAAGATGGTGCCGACATCCTCGCCGCGCAGCAGCCGGGTCAGCGCCGTACCATCCCGGCCGTCGATCATCGCCGTGGCCACGCCTCCGCGCAAGGCCACCCTGGCCGCCTTGAGCTTGCTCTCCATGCCGCCGGTGCCGAATCCGCCCGGGTCGGTCGGGCCGCCGGCCGTGTGCAGCAGCGCCTCGTTCCATCGATGGACCTCGCCGATGCGGCGTGCGTCAGGGTGGCGGCGCGGATCGGCGTCGTGCAGGCCGTCGACGTCGGTCATCAACACCAGCAACCCCGCCTCCAGCACCAGCGCGGTCAACGCGGCCAGGGCGTCGTTGTCGCCGAACTTGATCTCCTCCACCACCACCGTGTCGTTTTCGTTGACCACCGGGACGACGCCGGCGGCGAAGAGCGTGCGGCTGGTGTTGCTGGCGTTGAGGTAGCGGCGTCGATGGCGCAGGTCGTCCTTGGTCAGCAACATCTGCGCCGGGGTCAGGCCGTGGTCGGCGAAGGCGTCGCCCCAGGCGCGCATCAGCAGCGGCTGGCCGACGGCGGCGGCCGCCTGTTTCTCGTGCAGCGACAGGGCGCGGCCGCTCCAGCCGAGATGGAGCGCCCCCAGGGCCACCGCACCGGAGGAGACCAGACAGACCTCCTTGCCCGAGGCGTGCAGCCGCGCCACCTCGGAGGCGATCCGCTCCATGCGCGGCAGTTGTACCCCCCCATTGCGGTCGGCGAGCAGAGCGCTGCCGATCTTGATCACAAGCCGGCCGGCACGGCCGATCTCCGAGCGTCTGCGGATCATGCGGCGGCCGGCTCCTCCATCATGGCGCGCAGCGCGGCGGCGATGTCGTAGAGCAGCGGGCGGATCCCCTCGCCGCTGGCCGCGGAGACGAGGTAGACCGGCAGGCCGAAGGCGGAGGCGCTCTCCGCGGCGGTGCGCCGGGCCTCCTCGTCGAGCGCGTCGATCTTGTTGACCACCAGCCAGCGCGGCTTGGCCAGCAGGGCGTCGGAGTGGCCGGCGAGCTCGTCGGTCACCTCGGCGATCTGCCGCGCGATCGACCGTCCCTCGATGTCGGCTCCATCGACCAGGTGGAGCAGCATGCGGGTTCGACGCAGGTGGCGCAGGAACCGGTCGCCCAGCCCCCGCCCCAGGTGGGCGCCGGCGATCAGGCCGGGGATGTCGGCGACGACGAACCCCTCCCCGTCCTCCAGCGAGACCTGGCCCAGCGAGGGGGCCATGGTGGTGAAGGGGTAGTCGGCGATGCGGGGCCGGGCGTTGGAGATGGCGGCGATCAGGGTCGATTTCCCTGCGTTGGGCAGGCCGAGCAGCCCGACGTCGGCCATCAGATTGAGCTCCAGCCGGACGATGCGCTGCTCCCCCTTCCGGCCGGGCTGGGCGTAACGCGGTGCCTGGTTGGTGCTGGTGGCGTAGTTGCTGTTGCCCAGCCCTCCCCGGCCGCCACGGGCCAGCACCACCCGTTCGCCGTCGTGGCGCAGATCGGCCAGCAGCCGCCCCTCCTCGTCCTCCACCCGGGTGCCGACTGGCACCGCCACCTCGATGTCCGCACCGCTGCGGCCGTCCTTGCGCCGCCCCATCCCGGGGCGGCCGTTGCCGGCGATCAGCCGCTTGCGCAGGTAGAGATGCTGTAGGGTGTTGACGTCGTGTGAGGCGCGCAACCGGACGTCGCCGCCGCGACCGCCGTTGCCGCCGTCCGGCCCACCCTTGGGGATGTACTTCTCGCGGCGGAAGGAGACGCAGCCGTCGCCGCCGTCGCCCGCGCGCACCTCGATGGTGACCTCGTCGATGAACCGCATCGTGCCAACGCTACCGGTTGCGTCGTGGCCGCTCTACCGTGCGGGTGGTGCCCTCTCCACGCTGCAGGGGTAGCGTTCGGGGATGGACCGATCGCACCGTTCGGCCGAGCCGGCCCTCTCCTATGCCGTCGCCCTGATCGCCCGCCCTTCGGTCACGCCGGCGGACGGCGGCTGCCAGGAGTGGATCGCCCGGCAGCTTGCACCGCTCGGTTTTCGACGGTTTGCCGTCAACCACGGCGGGGTGATCAACTCGCTCTTCGTCCGGCGGGGGAACCGCCCCGGTTGTCTCTGCTTCGCCGGCCACACCGATGTCGTGCCGCCCGGGCCGGAGGAGGAGTGGCGATATCCCCCCTTCTCCGCCGTGGTGCGCGACGGCCTGCTCCACGGCCGGGGTGCGCAGGACATGAAGGGGGCGATCGCCTGCTGGATGGCGGCGGTCGAGGGGTTGATCGCCCAGGGCGCGGATCTGCCCACGCTGCAGCTGGCCGTCACCTCCGATGAGGAGGGGGAGGCGGTCGACGGAACCCGCCGCATCGTCCAGTGGTTGCAGCAGGAGGGATGGCTGCCCGATGCGGTGGTGGTGGGCGAGCCGTCGAGCCTCGATCAGGTGGGCGATGTCGTTCGGTGCGGGCGGCGCGGCGTGGTCCAGGGGAGGATCACCGTCCACGGGCGGCAGGGCCACTCCGCCTATCCGCAGGATGCCGACAACGCCATCCATCGCGCCATCCCCCTGCTGGCACGCATCGCCGCGCTCGACTGGGGTCCGCCTGCGCCCGGCTTCCCCCCCACCACCTGCCAGATCACCAACCTGACGGGAGGCACCGGAGCGATCAACGTCATTCCCGGAAGCTGCAGTGCACGGATCGACGTCCGCTACAATCCGGCCAACAGCTATGAGGAGATCCGCTCCCGGCTGGAGGATTGTTGCGCCGGCCAGCCGGTCGAGCTCGATCTGCAGCATGCGGCGTCCGCCTTCTCCACCGGGGAGGGGCCGCTGCTCGATCTGGTGCGGCGGACGGTGGAGGAGGTGTGCGGCCACCCCTGCCGGCCGGATACCGGCGGCGGTACCTCCGACGGCCGTTTTTTCGCCGGTGCCGGCGTGCCGGTGGTGGAGCTTGGGCTGACCAACCGCACCATCCACCAGGTCGACGAGCGGGTGGCGGTGGAGGAGCTGGCCCTGCTGACCGCCCTCTACCGGCGGGTCATCGAGGGCTTTTCCGCATGTCTCGGCCGGTGATCCCCATCGCCGAGGAGCGGGAGGGCCCCTTCCATCCCAAGCCGCGCTGGCTCAAGGTGCGGGCACCGCTCTCGCGGGAGTATCGCGACCTGCATCGGCTGATGCGGGCGTTGCGGCTCAACACCGTCTGCGAAGAGGCCAGTTGCCCCAACATCGGCGACTGCTGGCATGCGGGATCGGCCACCTTCATGATCCTGGGGCGGGTCTGCACCCGCCGCTGCTCCTTCTGCGACGTGGCCACCGGCCGGCCCGATCCGGTCGATCCCGACGAGGCGGAGCGGCTGGCCGATGCGGTGGAGCGCACCGGCCTGCGCCATGTGGTGATCACCAGCGTCGACCGCGACGACCTGCCCGACGGCGGTGCCGGCCACTACGCCCTGGTGATCCGGACGCTGCGCGCCCGCCGGCCGGATGCGGTCATCGAGGTGCTGACCCCCGATTTCCGCCGCAAGCCCGACGACGCGCTGGCCCGGGTGATCGCCGCCGGGCCGGACATCTTCAACCACAACCTGGAGACGGTGCCGCGGCTCTATCGCAAGGTGCGCCCCGGCGCCCGCTACTTCACCAGCCTGCGGCTGTTGCAGCGGGCGCGTGAACTCGACGGGCGGGTGGTGACCAAGTCGGGGATCATGGTCGGGCTGGGCGAGAGCCGCGACGAGGTGCTGCAGGTGCTCGACGATCTGCGTGCAGCCGGGGTGGAGATGGTGACCATCGGGCAGTACCTCCGGCCGGGGCCGGAGCACCATCCGGTGGAGCGCTACTGGGAGCCTGCGGAGTTCGACGATCTCAAGCGGGAGGCGGAGAGGCGGGGCTTCGCCATGGTCGCCTCTGGCCCGCTGGTGCGCTCTTCGTTCCACGCCGGGGAGTTCTTCCGCCGGATGCAGGAGGAGCGGCGGCGGGGCGGCGCCGCTCAGGGGGCCAGCTCGACACAGCCTCCACCCCTTCCCTTGGCCACGTAGAGGGCGGCATCGGCCCGCTTGAGCCAAGGGAGCGGCTTCTCCCCCGCCCTGCGCTCGGCCACCCCGACGGAGATTCGCACCCCAGGCTGCCCATCGGCCGATGGGCGGGCGCAGACGCTCTCGAGGAGCCCGCGTGCGGCCTGCAGGGCATGGTCGGCGTCGATGCCCGGGAAGAGGGCGACGAACTCGTCCCCGCCGATGCGAAAGAGCAGATCCTCCGCCCGCAGGCGGGCGGCCATCGCCTCGGCCGCGGCGCACAGCGCCCGGTCGCCCTGCTCCCGCCCTCCGGCGGTGTTGATCTCCCGCAGCCGGTCGATGTCGATCATCGCCAGGCTCATCGTCCTGCCCGGCGGCTGATCGGCGAGGAACTCCTTGAGCGCCCTGCGGTTGGGCAGGCCGGTCAGGCTGTCGCTGCGGGCCTGCCGCTCCATGGCGGAGAGGCGGTCGGAGAGGCCGGAGAGGTCGCGTACCCGCGCGTCGAGGGCACTGCGCATCCGCCGGCCCCGCTCGATCATCCGACGCTGTGCCTGCTGCAGCTCGTCGTTGATCCGCTGCAGGTGGGCGCGCGCGGCCACCGGATCCTCCGGCACCGGCCGGGCCAGCATGATCGAGACCTGCTGCAGCTCCGGCGACTCCTCGTCCAGGCCGAGCAGCAACTGCTGCACCGCGCGCAGCGACTCCATCGTCGCCTGGGCCAACCGGTGCAGCTGCCGGATCGTCTCCCGATCCTGCCGCAGATGCTCAAGCAGCGCCTCGGCGAACCAGGCGATCCGCTCGGCCACCGGAATCGCCCGCGCACCGGGGATGCCGAGCATGCCGGCCATGTGCTTGACTCCCCGCTCCACCTCGGTCTGCAGCGCCGCACCGGCCAACAGCCGCTCCTTCTGCAGGGCGACATGGGCCTCGATGCGCAGGGCGTCGGCGGGATCTTCCTCGCCCGGCCAGCGCCGCACCAGCGCCCCGTGTTCGGCGTCGCACAGCCGCGCCAGCCACGCCGCCAGCGTGCGGGCGCTCTCCGGCACGGTGGTGGCCGCCTCCTCCATCATCTCCAACTGCAGCACCAGCTTGCGCAGATGATGCTGGATCCTGCGATCCTTGTGGTCGCGCAGCAAGTCGTGCAACGCCGAGGCGTGGCCGCGGACCTCGCCGAAGTCGATCCGCTTCATGCCGCCCGTTCGCTGTCGGCCGCCATGGCGCGCGCGGTCTCGATCGCGCAACAGAGGCTGTCCGGGCTGGCCGTGCCCGTCCCCGCCCGGTCGAGCGCCGTGCCGTGGTCGACGCTGGTGCGGATGATCGGCAGGCCGAGCGAGATGTTGACCGACCGGCCGAACCCCTGCATCTTCAACGGAATCAGCGCCTGGTCGTGGTAGCAGCAGAGGATGGCGTCGAAGCGGTGCGCCTGCGGCGGCGCAAACAGGGTGTCGGCCGGCAGCGGGCCGGTGATCGCGATGCCGCGCGCCTGCAGTGCATGGACCGCCGGGGCCAGGATGCGCTCCTCCTCGTCGCCGAAGTGGCCCCGCTCCCCGCCGTGGGGGTTGAGCGCGCAGAGCGCCAGCCGCGGACGGGCGACGGAGAATCGGCGGCGCAGCTCCCGATCGAGGATGGATGCCGCGCGCTCCACCTCCGCGCGATCCAGCGCGTCGGGTACCGCACGCAGCGCCATGTGGGTGGTGAGCAGCGCCACACGCAATCCGGGAGCGGCCAGCATCATCACCACCGCCACGTCGCCGCAGAGATGGGCGAGAAACTCGGTATGGCCGGGGAAGGCGAAGCCGCCCTCGCGCAGCACCGCCTTCTCGATCGGGCCGGTGACCAGGGCTGCCGCCTGCCCGGCCAGACAAGCGCGGGCGGCCAGGCGGATGGCCGCGATGACCGTGCCGGCGGTGGCCGGCGCAGGTTGCCCGACCCGCACCGGCGCGGTGGTCCATCCATCTTCGGCCAGGCAGGAGATGGCGCGGTCGTCCGGCGGCATGGCGATCCGCTCCAGCCGGCGGACGGGGGCGTCGATCCCCAGGGTGCGGGCCCGCGCTTCGATCCATGCCGGCGGAGCGACCACCAGCAGATCGCGAAACTGCTCCGGCGCCCGTTGCCACAACAGCAGTGCGCAGTCGGGTCCGATCCCCGCCGGCTCACCCAGGGTGAGCAGCAGCGGGCGGTGGCCGGGGTCAACGGCCATGGTCCGGAGGCGGGGCGGCGACCCAGCGGCCGGGGACGACGCGGCCCGTCGCGTCGATGTGGGCCGGGATGTAGCGCATCGGCGGTGGTGCGGGCCGGTCGGCCAGTGACCACCAGACCAGCAGCGAGCAGCCGAAGCCGATGAGCAGTGCGGCGAGGATGAACCAGTTGGGCGGGCGCCGGGAGGGGTGGGGCGTGACGTCGATGATCTCCGGCGCGCGCCGGCGCCGCCGCTCGCGCAGGGCGATGAAGAGCAGCAGCAGAAGGTGGCGCAGCAGCAGCGTGAAGAGCGCCGGGCCGAAGAAGAAGAGCAGGGTGATGAAGAAGCGCCGCACGCTAGTTCCGATCCGTTGCGCGACGGCGATCGCCGCGCACGCCTCTGGATCCTTCCACCGGGGGGCGCCCCCTCATTCCCGGCAGAGCCGCTCCAGCCGCCGCTGGTAGGCGACCACATCGGGGTCGCCGCCGCGCTGCTGCGCCTCGTGGACCGTTTCGGCGAGCACATCGAGCAGCCGGTGCAGCGCCTGGTGGTGCTCCATGCCGCACCGATGCTGCAGATGGTGCAGCGTGGTGGTGATCGCCGGCGGCTGGTTGGTGGCCAACTGCTCCTCCAGCGCCAGGTGAAGAGAGAGGTGCAGCCATGGATGGATGCCGGTGTTGTCCAGATGGTCGCCATCGAGGAAGCGCTCCTCGTCGGCGAAGAGCGACTGGTACTCTGGGTGCATCGCGATCACCGCGACGATGCGCTGCTCCAGCGCGTTGAGCGGTTGGCCCCGCTGTGCCCGCTGCCAGGCGAGCCAGAAGACCCGGCGATGGGCGCGCAGTTGATCGCGACCGGCCTGCTGCTGCCGGCTCATCCGCCCACGGGCAGCGCCTCAGCCTGGGCGGCCGCGTTGCCGGTGTAGTCGGCCGGGGTGAGCGCCAGCAGCCGGGCGCGCGCCTCCTCGGGGATCTCCAGCGTCTCGATGAAGGCGCGCAGTCGCGCGGCGTCGATTCCCCTGCCGCGGGTCAGCTCCTTCATCTTCTCGTAGGGGTTGGCGATGCCGTAGCGGCGCATCACTGTCTGCACCGCTTCGCCCAGCACCTCCCACGAATCGTCGAGGTCGGCGGCCATCCGCGCCCCATCGGCCTGCAGTCGCGACAACCCTTTCTTCAGCGAGGCGATCGCCAGCACGCTGTAGCCGAAGGCGCAGCCCAAGTTGCGCAGCACCGTCGAGTCGGTCAGGTCGCGCTGCCAGCGGGAGACCGGCAGCTTGGTCGCCAGATGGTCGAAGAGCGCGTTGGCCAGCCCGAGGTTGCCCTCGGCGTTCTCGAAATCGATCGGATTGATCTTGTGCGGCATGGTCGAGGAGCCGACCTCACCGGCGACCACCCTCTGGCGGAAGTAGCCGAGCGAGATGTAACCCCAGATGTCCCGGCAGAAGTCGATCATGATGGTGCCCACACGGATCATGGCGTGGGAGATCTCGGCGATGTAGTCGTGCGGCTCGATCTGGGTGGTGTAGGGGTTCCACTCCAGCCCGAGCCCGGTGACGAAGTCGCGGGCGATCTCCGGCCACGGCACCTCGGGATAGCCGATCAGATGGGCGTTGTAGTTGCCCACCGCTCCGTTGATCTTGCCGAGGATCGGTACCGCCGCCAGCAGCTCGATCTGGCGTTGCAGCCGCCAGGCGACGTTGGCCCACTCCTTGCCCATGGTGGTGGGCGAGGCGGGCTGGCCGTGGGTGCGCGCCAGCATGGGCAGTGCGGCCATCTCGTGCGCGCGCCGACCGATGGTATCGGTCAGGGCGCGCAGCGCCGGCAGCACGACACCCGCGCGCGCCTCGGTGAGCATCAGTCCGTAGGCCAGGTTGTTGATATCCTCCGAGGTGCAGGCGAAGTGGAAGAACTCGCGGACGGCGGCCAGCTCCCGTTGATCGGCGACCGCCTGCTTGAGGAAGTACTCCACCGCCTTGACGTCGTGGTTGGTGGACGCCTCGATCTGCTTGACCCGGGCCGCGTCCTCCGGCGAGAAGCGCTCGATCAGCCGCTCCAGCACCCCTTCCGCCTCCGCGGAGAGCTGGGGGACCTCGGCGATCGCCGGGTGACGGGCGAGCGTCTGCAGCCAGCGGATCTCGACGGTGACCCGGGCGCGGATCAGGCCGAACTCGCTGAAGATCGGCCGCAGCGCGTCGAGCCGGCGGTGGTAGCGGCCATCCAGCGGGGAGAGCGCGTTCAGAGTGAAGTCGGTCTCCATCGGTGGGTTATGCTCCATGGTTGATGGAATCGCAAAAAGTCCGTCCGTGGGCTTTTTGCTTGACGGGGATCGAAGAGCGCGGTCTTCGATCCCATTACAAATCCGTCGGTTGCATTTGCCACCTCCGGATTTGCGCGACCGTCCTGGCCGCGGATGCCGGCTTCTTGCGAAGCCGTCACGGTTGATCGAATCGCAAAAAGTAGGGTCGGAACCGCGCGGTGCTCAGGGCGCGCCGGGCAGTCCGGCGGCGTGCCACAGCGCCCGCCACCACGCCTGATACTGCTCGAAATCACCACGGTGGGCCAGTGAGAGGGCGGAGAAGACGGTGCCGGACCAGAGCCAGGTGGTGATCATGGCGAAGAAGAGGGTCACCGGCCCCATGCGGCGATGGCCCGCCCAGAGGGTCAGTCCGATCATCGGCCATACCAGCACCGCCACGGTGAGGGCGTCGCGCCAGCGACCAAGCCGGGCGTGGCCGGCGCCGGGCAGCAGGGTGGCGAGCGTGCCGACCAGCCAGTGGTTCGCCGGCCGCGGCGCGGGATGGTGTGCCAGCCACCGTCGGGCCAGGATGCCGTGGGCGCCGGTGAGTGGGCGGGAGGGGATGGTGACGCGCTGCGCCCGCATGGCGAGCAGGATGGAGGCGGTATCCATGCGCGCCCGCCAGGGATCGTCGCCCGCCAGCGCGCCGGCGGCCCCCTCGAGCAGCTCGGCGGCCTGCGCGTCCCGGCCTGCGGCCGCCTGTTGCAGGGCGTTCCGCCACACCTGCTGCGGCGTGGCCTCCAGCGTGGGTGCGGCCAGCAGCAGCCCGGCCAGCAGCAGCCACCGCACCAAGGCCCGCCCCCCTGCGCTCACTGCGCGACCAGCATGCCGTGCTCCAGCCGCAGGGTGCGGTCGGCGGCGGCGGCCAGCCGCTGGCTGTGGGTGACCATCAACGTCGCCGTCCCACGGGCGCGGCAGAGCCGTCGGAGCAGCTCGAAGACGACGGCGGCGCTCCCCTCGTCGAGGTTGCCGGTCGGTTCGTCGGCCAGCAGCAGCAGCGGATCGCCGATCAATGCCCGGGCGACGGCGACGCGCTGCGCCTCGCCGCCGGAGAGGCGCCCCGGGATGTGGTCGGCGCGCGCC
>RFFX01000038.1 GCA_003696765.1 Zetaproteobacteria bacterium
GGCCTCGGCGGGGGCGCCGTCGTGGCCCTCCCTATGCCCGGGCGCCCGCCAGTTCGGCCTGGATGTCGTGCAACAGGGTGTCGAGGGCGCGGCAGAAGGTGCGCAGCGCCCCTTCGATCGATTCGCGGCGCTTCTGCCGCAACATCCGCTGCAGCTCGTGGGCGGCATGGGCCATCGGCTCGGCGGCCAGGGTGCCGGCGATCGCCTCCATGCGCCCGGCCAGCCGTTCGGCGGCGGCGAGCTCCCCCTGTTCGCACCAGAGCCGGATCTGCCTGCCGGTGGTGCGGTGGTGGATGAGGAAGGTGTGCAGCACCTCGTGGACCAGCGCGGGGTTGCCCCCCATCAGTCGGGCCATCCGCTCCAGATCGAAGCTGGGTGTCTGCTTCTGCTTCCGCTCCATGCGGCGAAGGCTAGGGGCGGGGGAGGGGCGGTGAAGTCGCCAATTCCGGCTACAAGGCGGGGCGGTGAACTCCATCCATCCACGGGGCGTCCCTACTCCTCCCAGGTGATGCGGGCGAAGAGGCTGCGCTCGACCAGCGAGGCGTACTCCAAAAGCTCCGACTGGTTCTCGATGTGGCGCCGGTGGAGCAGGTTGTGGCCGATCAGCTCGACGGAGAGTTGCGGGGTCGCCTGCCAGGCGATGCGTCCGTCGATGCGGCTGTGGGCGGGAACCTTGTACTGCCCGGTGGAGAGGTTTTGGCGGAAGCGGCCCCAGTGGTAGAGGTCGAGATCGAGCGCGGTCGTCTCGGTCGGCCGCAGCCGGGCGGCCAGATGGTAGCGCCCCTCGGGTGACTGCTGGGCGTAGGTGGCGGCGGCAAAGGCGCTGCCGCCGGCGGTGGGGGTGACGTTCTGGTGCAGATAGCTGTAGCTCCCCTCGAGGGTGAGCCGGTCGCTTGCCTGCCATTGGAAGTCGGCCTCGATGCCATGGCTGCGGGCGCGCAGGTAGTTGCCGAGGTAGACCGGGATCACCTGGTAGCCGGCGGGGTCGAGCCAGGCGCTGACACGGTCGGTGACGGTGTCGCTCAGGTTGGGGTAGCGCATCCAGAAGGCGGTGGCCTGCAGCAGGGTGCGGTCATCGGGGTGGAGGCGCACCCCCGCCTCCCAGGCGAAGACCTGCTCCGACCGGGTGCGGCCGTCGCCGATGGCCCGCACGGTGTAGCCCGGGCCACTGTTGACATCGAAGCGCATGCCGTTCTCGATCCGGTTGGGGATGCGCACCCCCTTCGACCAGGCGCCCCACAGCGACCAGCGCGCCGCCTGCCAGATGGTGCGGATGTGCGGCTGCAGCTCCCAGCCGGAGTACTGGTTGCGCTCGTTCTTGAGGCCGAGGATCAGACGCCAGCGCCGTGGCAGCAGGGTGATCTCTCCGTTGAGGAACCAGGAGTCGATGCGGGTGGTGGCATCGGGCAGGTGGAAGATGTCGGAGTCGGTCACCCGCGAACGGCTGTTGCGGTGGCTGTAGCCGAGCGAGAGCAGGGTGCGTGGCAGCAGGGTGGTGTCGATCTGCAGCTCCCCATCAAAGGTGGTGCGCCGTTCGCCGAAGAAGCGGGTCTGCATCTCGGTCAGGTCGCGAAAGAGGCGCAGGGCGACGCGATCCTTGCCATCCGCGCCCAACCGGTGGTTCCAGTCGAGCATCAGGTTGTCGCCGCGGTAGTGGTTGCGGTGCAGGTTGTTGCGCGGGGGGGCGCCCGGAACCGCTTCATAGAAGAAGGAGCCGGCATCGACCCGGTAGCGGTCGCCGTGCAGGGTGAAGTGGTCGCGCGCGCCGGCGTCGGCGTCGATGCGCAGGCCCCCCTGCAGCAGCTGGCGCGAATCGGGCGCCCGGCTGCCGAAGCGGGCGGTGTCGGTTGGGTTGTTGAGCGCGAAGATGGTGTCGCTGATCGGTTTCTGCTTGTCGATGGCACCGCCGTCGCGATTCTCCCGCATCAGGTAGATGCGCCAGTCGCTGTGGGCGGTGGCGCCGCCGTAACGCAGGGTGGCGAAGCCGCGCTCCTCGTTGCCGAAGCCGCCGGTGACGCGGGCGCCCTGGGTGTCGTGCGCCGATCTGGTGATGATGTTGATGATGCCGTTGGCGGCGTTGGAGCCCCACACCGCGCCGGAGGGGCCGCGCAGCACCTCGATGCGCTCGATGTCGGCCATCGGATAGTGCTGGACCAGCCACCAGGTGCCGGAGAAGGTGGGCGAGTAGAGCGGTCGGCCGTCCATCAGCACCAGCAGCTTCTTGGCGAACATGGTGTTGTGGCCGCGGATGCTGATGGCGTACTGGTTGGCGTTGATCTGCTGCACCTCCACCCCCGGCGCCAGCCGGAGCGCCTCGGGGATGGAGCGGGCCCCGGCGTGGCGGATCTCCTCGGCGGTGATGACATAGATCGCCGAGGCGACATCGAAATAGCGCTGATCGCGCTTGAGCGCGGAGCGCACCGGCAGGTTGATCAGCCGATCGAGCGGTTGCAGCAGCAGCCGCTGGTCGGCGAAGGAGGGCGGGTTGGCTCCGACCGCCATGGGCCAGGCCAGCGCGCAGAACAGGAGGCAGGGCAACGCGCGGGGGAGGGGCGGCATCGGCTGGGGATGCGATGCGGTTGTCGGGGCGATGGGTCGTTGCCCCCGGCTAGTCCGGAATGAGTTCCAGCCGGCGCGCCTTGCCGACCGCGGCGGCGTTGTTGCGCACCTCCAGCTTGCGGTAGATGCGGCGGATATGGCTGTTGATGGTGTGCGGGCTCACCCCGAGCCGCTCGGCGATCTGCTTGCGCAGGTGCCCCTCGGCCATCAGCTGCAGCACCTCCAGTTCGCGCGGACTCAGCTCGACCGTATCCTCGTCGCCGCCGCCCGCCTCTTGCTGCTCCTGCTGCAGCTCCTCCAGCAACCGCCGGGCGATGGAGGGGCTGATCGGCGAGCCGCCGGCGAGCAGTTCGATGATGCTCAGTCCGATGTTGTCGGGCAGGGCGTCCTTGAGCAGGTAGCCGGTGGCGCCGGCGCGGATCGCCCGCACCAGATGGTGGTGGTCGGCATGCATGGTCACCACCATGCACTCGGCCGGCGGGTCGAGGGCGCGGGCGGCGCGGATCAGGTCGATGCCGTCGCCGTCGGGCAGCGAGAGATCGACCAGCAGCACCTCCGCCGGCCGTCTCCGCAGCGCATCCATCGCCTCGGCGCAGCCGGCGACCGAGGCGGTCACCTGCAGCTGCGGCGTCTGGTCGACGGCCAGGTGGAGGAACTTGCGCACCACCGGGTCGTCCTCGACGATCAGGACGGTGTGGTCGCGCGGCGGTCGGGTCATGCGACCCTCCGGTATTCGAGGAAGAGGCTGGCCCGCCCCGCACGCGCGCCGCGCCGCTCGAACTTGGTCCACGGGCGGTCGGCGTCGCGCGGTACGAAGCCGTCGGGGCCGCCCTGATTGTGCAGCCCTTCGGTGCGGTCGAGGATGTCACGCATCCATTCGGCCAGGTCGGGCTTGTCGGTGGCCAGCTGGAGAAAGCCGCCCGGGGCGAGGCGGCTGGCCAGCAGCCGGGCGAACTCCGGCTGGATCAGCCGCCGCTTGTGGTGGCGCTTCTTGGGCCACGGGTCGGGGTGGTTGATGACGATGCCGTGCAGCGCGGCCTCGGCCAGCTGGTGTTCGAGTACGAACTGCGCCGGCAGCTGCGAGATGCGGCAGCGCTCGATCACCCCGGCATCCTCCAGCCGGGCGATCGCCTTGGCCACGCCGGGGAGGTAGATCTCCACGCCGAGCAGCCGCCAGTCGGGGTGCTCCCGGGCCATGTGGACGAGGAAGTCGCCGTTGCCGAAGCCGATCTCCATCACCCACGGGGCGCCGTCGGTGGCGAGGCGCTCCTCCCTGGGCAGGCCGATGTGCGGCAGCCAGCGCGCCATGCGCGCCTGCTGCCCCTTGGTGACGAAGCCGTTCTTGCGCCCATAGGTGCGCAGCTCGCGCTGCAGGTGGGCGTCGCGGAAGTCGCGTTGCAGTCGCATGGTGCCGCCGCCGTTCAGATCATGATGCGGGTCGCAGGAGGCCGGGATCCGCGGCTATGGACGGCCGCGCAAATCCGGAGGTTGCGCATGCAACCGACGGATTTGTAAGGAGATCGAAGACCGCGCTCTTCGATCTCCACCGCGCAAAAAGCCCACGAACGGGCTTTTTGCGATTCGATCAAAGATGCTCGTTGATGAACTCGCGCAGCCGGGCCTTGTTGACCGCACCGACCTTGGTCCCCTGTACCTTCCCCCCCTCGAAGATCATCAGGGTCGGGATGCCGCGCACGCCGTATCTGCCCGGCGTGTTGGGGTTGTCGTCGATGTTGATCTTGGCGACGGTGATCTTGCCGGCCATCTCGTCGGCGATCTCGTCGAGGATCGGCGCGATCTGCCTGCACGGGCCGCACCACGGCGCCCAGAAGTCGACCAGAACCGGCCCGGAGTGGCCGAGCACGCTCTGCTCGAAGGTGTCGTCGCTTACCTCGATGATGTTGTCGGATGCCATGATTGTTTTGATCCCCCTTGCTGGTCTCGACGGTACGGTTTGAAGAAACCGTTGCATAGATTGGCCTTTGCTGTGGTGATGTCAAGAACGGCGGCCGTGCAGGGGCCGCCGTCTGCCGCCGCGGACGGAGCCGGGGCGGCGGTCCGCGGCTAAGGGGTTGCCTGCTCCTCCGGCCAGACCAGCTGCGGCCGGCGGGCGGCGCGGGTTTCGTCCAGGCGGCGGCGCGGGGTGCGCCGTGGCGCCTGCTGCATCTCTGCTGCCGCCCCCTCCTCGGCCTGACGCGCCAGATCGAGCATGGCGTCGCAGAAGGCGTCGAGGGTGGCTTTGGCTTCGCTCTCCGTCGGCTCGATCAGCATGGCGCCGTGGACGATGAGCGGGAAGTAGACCGTCATCGGGTGGAAGCCGCGGTCGATCAGTGCCTTGGCGATGTCCAGGGTCTTGACGCCGTGGCGGTTCTGCCAGGCATCGGTCAGCAGGCATTCGTGCTTGCAGATGCCGGGGAAGGGGAGGTGGTAGGCTTCCTGGAGCCGTACGCGGACATAGTTGGCGTTGAGCACGGCATCTTCGGCGATGCGGTGCAGGTGGTCGCGGCCGAAGGCGGCGATGTAGGCGGCGGCGCGCAGCAACACACCGGAGTGGCCGATGGCGCCGAGCACCGGGCCGATCGACTGCGCCGGCCTCTGCAGCCGGAAGCGGCCGTCCTCCTCCCGGGTGATGTGCGGCTCGGGCAGGAAGGGGGCCAGCTCGGGGGTGACCGCCACCGGCCCCGCCCCCGGCCCGCCGCCGCCGTGCGGTGTGGCGAAGGTCTTGTGTACATTGATGTGCAGGCAGTCGATGCCCATGTCGCCGGGGCGGGCGATGCCGACCATGGCGTTGAGGTTGGCGCCGTCGCCGTAGACCAGCCCGCCGGCCTCGTGCACCAGCGCGGTGATCTCGCCGATCTGTTGCTCGAACATGCCGCTGGTGTTGGGGTTGGTCAGCATCAGCGCCGCCACATCGTCGCCGAGGTGGGCGCGCAGCACATCGAGGTCGATGCGGCCGTCCTTCCCCGAGGGGATCTCCACCGGGGTGAAGCCGCACAGCGCGGCACTGGCCGGGTTGGTGCCGTGGGCCGAGTCGGGGATCAACACCTTGCGTCGCTGGTCGGCCCCACGGGCGTCGTGGAAGGCGCGGATCATCATCATGCCGGTCAGCTCGCCGTGGGCGCCGGCGGCCGGCTGCAGCGTCACATGGGGCAGGCCGCTGATCTCGCCCAGCCACTGCTGCAGCTCGTAGAGCAGGGCGAGCATTCCCTGCACCGTCTCCTCCGGCTGATCGGGATGGAGCTCGGCCAGTCCGGGCAGGCGGACCAGCTCCTCGTGCAGCCGCGGGTTGTACTTCATGGTGCAGGAGCCGAGCGGGTAGAAGCCGCTCTCGATGTGGTGGTTCCACTGCGACAGGCGGACGAAGTGGCGCACCGCCTCCGGCTCGGAGAGGTGGGGGATCGCCGCAGGCCGGGCGCGCAGGAAGGGGGCGAGCGCCTCCGGCGGCGCGTCGGCATCGATGCCCGGCAGGCTGAACTCGGGCGCGTCGTGCTGCTGCTCGAAGATGAGCGGCTCTTCGTGCAGCAGGGCGCTCGTTTCTCCACCCATTTCAGCAACACCCGCCGCCGGGGCGGCAGCCCGAGGATGGGGCCTCCGCCTCCTCCTCCGTCGGGTCGGCCGGGAGGAAGTGGTCGCGGTAGGGGGCGCTCTGCAGCAGCGCCCAGCCGGCGGCGTCGACGGGGGTCGCCGCCCCGCGGACGAAGCAGCCGCCGCGTTCGTCGGTGACCCGGGCGAAGGGGCCGCGGTAGATCACTCGGCGCATCTGTTCCTCCGTCGCGGCCGCGGACGGTTTCTCGGCGGTGACGGTGATCGCGCGGAAGGCGATCCCCTCGACCTCCCGCCACGGGGTGGGCTCGCGCTTGTCGATGCGCACGCCGCACAGCCCGGCCGCGCTGAAGGCGTCGAGGAAGGCCTGCTCCTCCATGGCGCCGGAGATGCAGCCGCTCCACAGCTCGGGATCCTCCATCAGCGCCTGCGGCACCGGCCGGTCGGCGACGATGTCGGAGATCGCCACCCGCCCGCCGGGCCGCAGCACGCGGAAGATCTCGCGGAAGAGCCGCGGTTTCTCGTGGTGGTCGACCAGGTTGAGCACGCAGTTGGAGATGACCAGGTCGATGGTGCCGTCGGCGATCAGGGGGGCGGTGGCGCGCTGCTCCCGCTGGAAGGCGTGCAGCGCGGCCAGCCCGCGGTGGCTGGTGATGGGATGTTCGGCCAGCCAGCGGTCGGTGGCGGCGAGATCGAGCGCCAGATCCTGGATCAGCCCCTTGAGGAAGCGGACGCGGTCGCCGCCCAGCTTCTCGGCCATCTCCCGCTGGTACTTGCGGGCCAGCGCCAGCATGTCGTCGTTCATGTCGACGCCGATGACCGCACCCTCCTCGCCGACCAGTTGCGCGGCCATGTAGCAGATCTTCCCTCCGCCCGAGCCGAGGTCGAGCACCACATCGCCGGGGCGCACATAGCGCGACGGATCGCCGCAGCCGTAGTCGCGCTCGATGATCTCCTGCGGCAGCGGCTCCAGCAGGCGGCGGTCGTACTCCACCGGGCAGCAGAGGGCCTCCTCGCGCGCCTTCGCGCCGCCGGAGTAGCGGTCCAGTACACTCTGTCTCATGGGGTGTACTCTCCCTGTGCGGTTTCGGTCCGGCCTGGCGGCCGGACGGGGGATTGGTCGCGCCAGAGGCCTGTTTCTTGCACCGGGATGGCCCGCAGCAGGGTGGTGATCTCCGCCGCCTGCAGGTCGAAGCCGCCGTGGCGCCGCGCTCGGGTGATCCAGCCGGTGGCGCAGCCGATGGCGCGGGCCGCGAGAAGGTTATCGGCGCTGTCGTCGATCACCAGCGCCGCCGGCGGCGGGCACCCCTCCCGCTGCAGCAGCAGCGCCAGGGTCTCCCGGCACGGCTTGGGCCGGTAGCGGTGGAAGCGGATGTCGTAGATCGCCTGGAAGTGGCGGCGGACCCCCAACCGTTCGAGGATCCGCTCGACGTGCTCGCGCGTGGCGTTGCTGTGGATCACCTTGCGCATCGGCAGCCGGGCGAGGGCCGCCTCCAGCTCGGGGGCGGCCTCGACGACGTCGTCGAGCTCCAGGTCGTGAGCGGCGTGCAGGAACGGCTCGGGCTCGACGGCGTGGTGGCGCATCAGCCCGGTGAGGGTGGTGCCGTACCGCCGCCAGTAGCGCAGCCGCATGGCGTCGGCCGTCTCCCACGGCACCCCCAGACGGTCGCGGATGAAGCGGTTGATGTTGGCATCCATCCGGGCGAAGAGGCCGGCCTCGGCGTGGTAGAGGGTGTTGTCGAGATCGACCACCAGGAGTCGCGGCGTGATTTTTGTTGGCAAATGGGTAACTTTCGCCCTCCGATGGAGAAGTCTCTCTCTTGGCTCCGGCGGCGGATCCGCCGTAGCGGTCTGCTCCGGTCGATGTGGCTTCTGGCGGCGTTGCTGCTGGGGATGGGCGGCGTATGGTACGGCCTGGCGCAGAAAACGGCACGGGAGCAGGCGGCCCGCGTCGACCGGTTGCGGCTGGCGCGCCTGCAGGCCGACTACCGGCGCGATCTCGCCGCACTGCAGCGGATCCGCCTGCGGCAACGCGAGGAGATCGATCGGTTGATCGGTCGTCTCGGCATGCTCGATGCGCGTCTGACCCGGCTCGACGCCCTCGGCCGGCGGCTGGTGGCGCGCGCCGGGCTGGATACGGCGCTGTTCGACTTCGACCGGCCGCCGGCGGTCGGAGGCGGGCGGCCGGTGCGCGGCCTGGTCCCCGGGGAGGTGGACGTCGACCCGCGGCTGGATGCGCTGCTCGATGCGAGCGACCGGCTCCAGGCCGGCCTCGACGCCGTCGGTTTCTACCTGATGCTGCACCACGACGAGGAGGATGCGCGGCCCCATCTCTGGCCCGCGCCGGGCGGGTGGATCAGCTCCCGCTTCGGCCGGCGCAGCGACCCCTTCACCGGACGCATGGCGATGCACCGTGGCGTCGATATCGCCAACCGGCAGGGGGCCGATGTGCTGGCGACCGCCTCGGGCATGGTGCTCTTCGCCGGCTTCTCGCCCGACTTCGGCCGCACGGTGTTGATCGACCACGGCTACGGCTACCGCACCCGCTACGCCCATCTGCGCGATACCACCGTGCGGGTCGGCGATGAGGTGGCCGCCGGCGACTGCATCGGCCACATTGGTTCGAGCGGCCGCTCCACCGGGCCCCATCTCCACTACGAGGTCCATTACCACGGCATGGTCGTCGACCCTGTCCGTTTCCTTCCTCGCCATCATGGCTGATCACACCGCAAAAAGTCCCTCCATGGACTTTTTGCTTGGGCGGCAATCGAAGAGCGCGGTCTTCGATTGCCTTACAAAACCTTCGGTTGCGTCTGCAACCTCCGGTTTTGCGCGACCATCCTGGTCGCGGATGCCGACTTCTTGCGAAGTCGTCATGGCTGAACGAGGCGCAAAACGTCCGTCCGTGGACCTTTTGCTTGACGGGGATCGAGGAGCGTGCTCTTCGATCCCCTTACAAATCCGTCGGTTGCGTCTGCAACCTCCGGGTTTGCGCCGAAACCATCATGGCTGATTGCGCGGGAAGCCGGCGGCCGTGGGCGGCGGTCGGCCTCTTCGTACTGCTTCTGGCCTCGGGCTGCGCCAGGCATGAGGTGCCCCCCCCCGTCGTGCCTCCTCCGGCCGCGGCACCGTCCGCACCGGCCCCACCGGCGGCACGGGAGGAGGCGCCCATGCGCCCGGTCGCGCCGCCACGGGAGGATGCGGAGATCGTCCGGCTGCTGCGCGAGGTGCGCGCCGGCGACCTCGACCCCTACGGCGCGCTGGAGCAGCTCGGCCGGATCGCCCGTACCGCCCCCCCGCCGCTGGCCGGGGAGGCCCGCTTCCGGGCGGTGCAGCTTCGACTGGAGCAGGACGATCCCTACGCCGGTGCGGCGGCGCGCGCGCTGCTGGCGGCGCAGCCCGACCATGCCTTGGTGCCGCATCTGCACTTCTGGCTGGCCGGCTGGCAGGCGCGGCGCGGTGCGATCGAGGCGGCGCTCTCCCGGCTGGCGCTGGCCGTGGATGCGCCGGGTGCCGATCCGGAGCTGCGCCGGCAGGCGCTGCAGGCCGCCTTCCCCTTGTTGCGGCGGCAGGCGGACGGAGCCGCCGTAGACTGGCTGCTCGCCCGGCTGCCGGCGCTGGACGACGATGCGTTGCGCCGCGAGGTGGCGCAGGCGGCCGCGCTGCGCAGCGATCCCGAGCGGGTGGCCCGCCTACATGACAGCGGAATGCTCCGTGACGCGCGCTTTGCTCCCTACTACCTCGAGCTGGCCCGGCTGGCCTTGATGCGTGGCGACCATGACCTGCTCGATCGCATCGCCGACTGGGCGGCCCGGGATCTCCCCCCCGGGCCGGCGCTGCGGATGATCCGCCGCTGGCGCAGCGGCACCAGCCGACCGGTACGCATCGGCGTGCTGCTGCCGCTCTCCGGCCGGTATGCCGGGTTCGGCCGGCAGGCGCTGCGCGGCATCCGCATGTCGGTGGCGCAGTTGCGCTACGGGGAGCGTATTTCGCTGCAGGTGGAGGACTCGCAGAGCACCCCGGAGGGGACGCGCGCCGGTTACCGGCGATTGCTCGACGGCGGCTGTGTGGCGGTGATCGGGCCGCTGGCCGGCGACGACGTCGAAGCGCTGGCGGTGGCGGGGATGCGCCCCGACGTGCCGGTGATCGCGCTGACCAACCGGATCGAGACGGCGGCGCTGGCGCCCCCGCTCTTCGTCCATTCGGTGGGGCCGCTGGCTCAGGCCGCCTTCTGGGCCGAACGGTGGCGGTGGCGGCTGGCTGGAGGAGCAGTTCGGCCGAAGCCCTTCTCCGACGGAGCGGCACCGCAGGTGGCGGTGATCGAGGGGCCGGAGCGCGCCTCCGCCGCCTCGGCGGAGCTCTTCTCCCGGCGGCTGCGGCAGGCGGGGGTGGTGGTCCACCGACTGACCATCCAAGGGGGGGTGGATGTGCGGCGCCAGTTGATGGCGCTGCGGCGGGAGAGCGACGACGGGATGCTGCTCGATGCGCTCGACGAGGAGCTGGCGCTCTTCATCGCCGAGCAGGATCTGCGGCCGGTGCTCCCGCCCCGGCTGGCGGCGATCTATCTGCCGCTTCCCGGCCGCACGGTGGTGCAGCTGGCCGGCCAGCTCGCCTATGTCGGGCTCAACCGGGTGCCGCTGCTCGGCGACAGCCGCTGGCGCGACGGCCATCTGCTCGACGACCACGGCCGCGATCTGGAGTCGGCGCGCATCGCCGAGGTGCCCGACCGGTTGCCCGGGGCGGAGGATACCCCCCTCGATCTCCGCTACCGCGAGCTGTGGGGGGAGGGGGCGCGTACCGTGCTGGCCGATGTCGCCTTCGATTCGCTGCGGGTGGCGGCCACCCTGACCAGCAGTTGGGGGCTGGAGGGCTTCGCGCTGCTGCGCGCGTTGCGCGATCCGGGCGGTTTCCCGCTGGCCACGGGCCGGGTGGTCTTCGATCGCCGGGGGGTGGGGCACAAGCAGTTCGCCTTGCTGGCCGTGCGCGACGGCGCCCTGCGGCCGGTCGCGGCGGGGGTGCGGTGAGCCGCCGGTCGGGGTCGGGCCGGAGGAGCTGCCCCGAACCGCTGGCCGGCCAGTTCGCCGGGTTGCTCGGGGCGGAGCGGATCGGCCTGTTGCGGGCGGAGGCGCGGCTGGTGCAGCGGTGGCCGGAGATCGTCGGGCCGATGGTGGCCGAGCGCAGCCGCCCGCAGTCGCTGGAGCTGCTGCCCGACGGCGCCTGCTGCCTCTGGATCGTGGTCGATCACCCCTATCTGGCGCAGCAGATCCGTCTGATGCGCGACGATCTGCGGGCGGCCTGCTACCGCTGTTGCGGCCTGCGGCGCATCGCCAGGATCCGCTGTCGGGTCGACCCGAACGTGGAGGGGTACCCGCTCCGCCCGGGCGGGGAGAGGGCAGCGCAAATCCCGGCGCCGGATTATGCCCTCTGCCGCGAGGCGGCGCGCGAGATGCGGGCGGTGGCCGATCGCAGGCTGCGGCACGCCATGATCCGTGCCCGGCTGCGTCAGCTGCTATGGCAAAGGAGTGCAGATGCTGGACGGAAAAACGCGTAAGGTGCTCAAGGCGCGGGCGCACCACCTCAAGCCGGTGGTGCGCGTCGGCCAACAGGGGTTGTGCGACGGCGTGGTGGCGGAGAGCGACCGCGCGTTGGCCTGCCACCATCTGATCAAGGTCCACATCCACCACGGCGACCGGGCGGCGCGGCGGGAGACGGCCCGCCGGCTGGCCGGGGCGGTCGGCGCCGAGCTGGTGCACACCATCGGCAAGGTGGCGATCCTCTACCGCCCGGAGGAGGAGCCGGACCCTTCCTCCTCCGGGGCGCAGGGCGGGCAGCCGATGCGCCGCCAGAAGAGATCGTAGAAGCACTCGACGACCAGCGCGCGGGTGCCGCTGCCCGATTTGATGATCGAGCGCCTGGCCCAGCGGCGGGTGCCGTCCCGGGTGGCGAAGCGGGCGATGCTGAGATCCGAGCGGGCCAGCGAGGCGCCGCGGTCGATCAGCAGGTTGCCCAGCGGCAGCCTGCCCTGTTCGAGCCGGGCCATCAGCTCGCTGGAGACGCCCTCCAGCGGCAGGACCGACTCGGCGTCGAACATCGTTCTGGCGCCGTTGCGCAACGCCACCTGGCGACGCAGCACCGGCGATTGCCCGGCGCAGTCGAGCAGGCGCGCCTCCTCGGGCGAGGGGGTGTCGAGGAACTGGTCGAAGAGGTGGACGGTGAGGGTGAGGCCGTAGTGGCGTTCGATGAAACGGGTGAGCGAGCCGGTGGCGCCCAGCACCGCCCTGATCGCCGCGGGTATCCCGGAGGGGTGCCAGTCGCGCACCGGGATCCACTGTTGGGCCTCCATGTCGCCGAAGAACATTGCGCCATCATGACGTCTGCCGCCGGTGGTGGTCAAGCAACACGGATGGACGTTTTGCGATTCCATCCTCAATGATGGAACGGTTGCGTCGGATCGGGCGGATGGATCTGGTCGAGGCGGCCGGTATGCCGGTGCTCCAACGTGCGGCCCTGCTGGCCCTGCGGCTGGTCATGCGTGCGGCACGCCGCTTCTGGTACGATCAGGGGTTCCAGCACGCCGCGGCGCTCGCCTATTCCTCCCTGCTGGCAGTCGTTCCGCTGGTGGTGCTCGGGGTGTCGGTCTTTACCAGTTTTCCGGCCTTCGACAAGGTCTCGGCCCATCTCAGCCATCTGCTGCTCGACTCGCTGGTGCCGACCAGCCGGGCGCAGGTGGAGCGCTACCTGAGCGAGGTGACCGGCAAGGCGACGGCGCTGTCGATCTTCGGCATCGCGGGGCTTCTGGTCACCGCCGTCGCCCTGATCAACACCATGGAGGAATCCTTCAACGCCATCTGGCGCATCACCCGCGCCCGGCCGTTGATCGCCAAGTTCCTCACTTTCTGGGCGGTGCTGACCCTCTCGCCCATGCTGGTCGGCATGTCGATCACCATCACCTCCTACTTCGCCGCGCTGCCCATCCTCGACCGGGTCAGCGCCGGCGCCTCGGCGATGGGGCGGATCCCCTTTCTGCTCCCCTGGGTGATCTCCTCCTTGGCCATGACCTCGCTCTACGTGGCGCTGCCCAACACCAGCGTCCCCTGGCGCCACGCCGCCGTCGGCGGCCTGGTCGCCGGTGCGCTGTTCGAGTTGACCAAGTTCGGTTTCACCTTCTATGTCACCGAACTGGCCCACTACGAAGTGCTCTACGGCGCGCTCGGGACGCTGCCGGTCTTCCTCGTCTGGCTCTACTTGGTCTGGGTGGTGGTGCTCTTCGGCGCCGAGTTGACCTTCTGCCTGCAGCATCCGCCCCGGAGGGTAGGGGGCGTGGGGGAGTCCTTGCGGCCGGGGGAGCGGCAGTTCTACCGCTGGATGATCCTGCTCCATGCCGCGCGCGCCGCACGGCAGGGGGAGATCGTCACCACGGCGCAGTTGTGCACGGCGTTGGAGCTGCCGGAGCATCTACTGCAGGAGTGGCTCGACGATCTGGCGCGGCGTGGGCTGCTCAAGCAGGTCGACGACCACGGGCGGATCGGTTGGATCCCGGCGCGGGATGCCGCATCGCTGCGGCTGCTCACCCTCCACCGCATCCTCAATCCGGCGCCGCTGGAGATCCCCGAGGCGTGGCGCGGGACGGTGCCGGGCCGGCTGCTGGCCGGGCTCTATTTCCGGCTGGCGCGTGCGCAGAAGGGGGTGTTCGGCACGCTGGTGCTGCAGGAGCTGCTCGACCGGCAGCAGCGCGCTCAGGAGGATGCCGAGGGGCGTTTCGCCGACGAAATGGAGGAGGATGCAGAGTGATGGATCGCGCTCGTGTCGGGGATCCGGCGCCGGAGGGGGCGGGGTGACTCAGGCCCGGTTGATGATCGGCGACTCCGAGCATGACGCCGACATGCTCTACCTCAGCGGGATCTTCGTGCCCGATCCGTGGATCGCGGTGGAGCTCGGGGGGCGGTGGCATGGGCTCTTCTCCGCGCTGGAGGTCGATCGGGCGCGCCGCACCTCGCGGCTCGATGTGGTGGAGCTCGATACGGAGTGGCGCCGGCAGGCGCGGGAGCGCTTCGGCGCCGCCGCCGGCCTGGCGGGTGCGGCCGCCTGCTATCTGGAGGCGCACGGCGTCACCTGTGCTGAGGTGCCGGCGCAGTTTCCCTTCGGTTGCGTCGGGGTGTTGCAGCGGGCGGGGATCGCGGTGCGGGCCTGCAGCGGCCCCTTTTTCCCCCAGCGGGCGCGCAAGCGTCCGGAGGAGATCAGGGAGCTGGCCCGGGCCGAGCGGCTCACCGCCCGGGCGATGGGGCGGGCGATCGACTTCCTCGGTGCCTGCTCCATCGGTGACGACGGGGTGCTGCGCCATCCCGATCGCGGGCGGGCGCGGCTGCGCGCGGCCGATCTGCGCGGGGTGATCGAGCAGTGGCTGATCGCCCGCGGGGCGGTGCCGTCGCACACCATCGTCGCCTGCGGCCGGCAGGGGGCCGATCCGCACAACGAGGGGCGGGGGCTGCTCTACGCCCACCGTCCGATCATCATCGACATCTTCCCCCGGTTGACCGCATCCGGCTACTGGGGCGACATGACGCGCACGGTGGTCAAGGGGCGGGCGGAGCCGCTGGTAGCGGCGATGCACCGCGCGGTGGCCGCCGCCCAGCGCGCCGGGCTGGAGGCGATCGGTGACGGGGTGGCGGCGCGGACGGTCCATCGGCGGGTGCAGGCGGTGCTGGAGCAGCACGGGTTCACCACCGGAGTGCGGCGCGGGCGGCGTTTCGGCTTCTTCCACGGCACCGGTCACGGCGTCGGGCTGGAGGTGCACGAGGCGCCGCGCATCTCCGACTGCGACGACCTGCTGTGCAGCGGCCAAGTGGTCACCGTCGAGCCGGGGTTGTACGATCCGCGGGTCGGCGGGGTGCGCATCGAGGATCTGGTGGTGGTGACCGAGACGGGGTGCCGCAACCTGACCCGCTTTCCCCGCCGGCTGGAGATCGCCTGATCGGTGACGGCTTCGCCGGAAGCCGGCATCGCGGCCGGGAGGGCTCTGTTCTGCCGTCGCCGTCGGGCAACGAGTCCATGGACGGACGTGTTGCGATTTCATCATGAAGATTCTGGTCGTCGAGGACGAGGAGCGCGTCGCCCGGTTCATGCAGAAGGGGCTGCGCGAGGAGGGGCATGCGGTCGATGTCGCCCACGACGGCGAGGAGGGGGGCTTCCTCGCCGAGGTGAACGACTACGACCTGATCATCCTCGATCTGATGCTGCCCAAGAAGAACGGGCTGACGATGTGTCGCGAGATCCGCGACCGGGGGGTCTCCACCCCGGTGCTGATGCTCACCGCGCGCGATTCGGTGGAGGATCGGGTGCGCGGCCTCGACTCGGGCGCCGACGACTACCTGGTCAAGCCGTTCGCCTTCGAGGAGCTGCTCGCCCGGGTGCGGGCGCTGTTGCGCCGCCGCTCGGAGACGCGCAGCCCGATCCTGAAGATCGCCGATCTCGAGCTCGATCCGATGAGCCGCATGGTGACGCGCGCAGGCAAGGGGATCCGGCTGACGACCAAGGAGTATGCGCTGCTCGAGTACATGATGCGCAATCCGCGCAAGGTGCTCTCCCGCACCCTGATCGGGGAGCATGTGTGGGACATGAACTTCGATCCCGAGAGCAACGTGATCGACGTCTACATCAGCCACCTGCGGGCCAAGATCGATCGGGGCTTCGATCCGCCGCTGCTCCATACGCTGCGCGGGCAGGGGTACATCCTGACCGATCAGCCGCCGGTGGAGCGCTGAGCGGCTCCCTCTTCCGCAGGAGGGCGGGGCGGAGTGGCCCGGTAAGCCGGGTTCTGTCTTCCGCCGCCGCAGCGGCGGGAGGCGATCATTCATCTGGGCCGACGGTTGCCCGCCGGCTCTAGCGGCCAACCCGGAAGCCGGCGCGAGCAACGCCATCTGCTTCCCTATTCGGCCTTGCTGCGGATGGGGTTTGCCGTGCCCCCGCCCGTTACCGTGCGGGGCGGTGCGCTCTTACCGCACCGTTTCACCCTTACCGGACGCGGGGTGCGCCGGGTCCGGCGGTCTCCTCTCTGTGGCACTCTCCTCGGGGTCGCCCCCACCGGGTGTTACCCGGCATCCTCGCTCTGTGCAGCCCGGACTTTCCTCGACGGCGTATCGCCGCCGCGATCGCCCTGGACCACTCCGCCGTGGTCCGCCTCGCGGGGGGATGCTGGCCGTGGCCCGCGGTCGGCGCAAGCCGCCATCGGATGTGGCGCGGGGGAGGTTCGTCGCTGCGCTCGGCGCAGGCCCTACCGCGGCCGGTGCGCCATGCGGCGGACCATCGCGCGGGTCGATGTGACGCGGTCGATGAAGAGGATGCCGTCGAGATGGTCGATCTCGTGCTGGATCACCCGCGCCTCGAATCCGGTCGCCTCGATCTCCCGCGGGGCGAAGCGGTGGTCGAGGAAGGAGACCCGGATGCGGGTCGCCCGCTGCACCGTCGCCACCCAGTCGGGCACCGACAGGCACCCCTCCCGCCCCGGCCTGCTGTCACCGGCCTCTATGATCTCCGGGTTGATCATCACCATGCGGCCGTGGTGGCGGCAGGGATGGCGGGCGCGGCGGCAGTCGACCAGCACCACCCGCCGCAGCAGGCCGAGCTGCGGGGCGGCGATCCCCACCCCGCCGGGGCCGCACGCCAAGGCGGCATCCAGCTGCTCCACCAGAAACGGGATATCGGGATCGTTCAGGGCGAGCGGCTGCGCCCGCTGTCGCAGCCGGGGGTCGGGCAGGGTGAGGATCTGGATGCGGCGGTCGGCGCCCTGCCTCAGAGCAGCTCCTCTTCCATGGCGATCACCTCGATGTCGACGCCGAGCGCGTCGGCGACCGGGCCGAGGCGCCGTTTGAGCCCAGCGCAGTCGTCGCAGGCCACCTCCAGCGCCATGATGTAGTGCTCCTCCGTCGAGTCTTCGTCGAGCCGGACGGTGGAGGTGGAGAGGTCGACGATCGAGCCGTTGCCGTCGGCGATCGCCTCGGCCACCGCGTGGACGATGCCGGGTCGGTCGCCGCCGGTGACCGTGACCACGCAGTCGGGGCCGGGCGCGTCCCGGGCGGCCTCCTCCGCGTCGAGCGGGCGGGCGTGGACGGTCAGCCCGGTGCGCTGTTCGAGGTCGGCCAGCGCCGCCTTGAGCGAGGCAATGCCCAGCCCCTCCGGCAGGCGGACGATCATCATGATGGTGAAGGCGCCGCGCAGCGCGGTCATCGAGGAGTCCTCGACGTTGATCTCCAGGTGGGCCATGGCGCCGGCGACGTCACGCACGATCCCCCGCCGGTCGGCGCCGCTGATGGTGAGCAACATGTGTCGGGGCATAGGCTGCGCCCTCCCTTTCGGGCCAACGCCCCGCTCCGGCCATGGCGGTCGGGGCGGGGCGGAGGCGGTTCCGGCCTAGAGCTTGTCGGCCTCGCTGGCCAGGTAGCTGGCCACCCCCTCACCGTCCGGGGTCATCCCCTTGGCTCCCTTGTTCCAGCCGGCGGGGCATACCTCGCCGTGTTCCTCGTGGAACTGCAGCGCGTCGATCATGCGCAGCATCTCGTCGATGTTGCGCCCCAGCGGCAGGTTGTTGACCACCTGATGCTGCACCACCCCCTCGCGATCGATCAGGAAGGAGCCGCGCAGGGCGACGTCACCGCCGAGCAGATGGTGCAGGCACCCCTCCTCGTCCTCGAAGCTCTGGTTGCCGATCAGGACATCGTAGTCGGCGGCGATCTTCTTGGTCAGGTCGGCGACCAGCGGGTAGGAGACCGGGCCGATCCCCCCCTTCTCCACTGGCGTGTTGCGCCATGCGATGTGGGAGAACTGGGAGTCGATCGAGACGCCGATCACCTGGGTGTTGCGTGCCTCGAACTCCTTGATCCGGTGGTCGAAGGCGATCAGCTCGGTCGGGCAGACGAAGGTGAAGTCGAGCGGATAGAAGAAGAGGACGACATACCTGCCCTTGAAGGAGGAGAGCGAGAACTCCTCATTGATGGTGCCGTCGGGCATGACGGCGGTGGCGGTGAAGTCGGGTGCAGGTTTGCCTACGAGAACGCTCATATCTACGCTCCTCCTTGTGTTGGGTTGGATTGGTAAGGGAGTCGAAGACCGCGATCTTCGATTCCCATCGAGCAGCACGTCCAGGGATGGACGTGCTGCGGTCTGATCAAGCGGCGGCTTCGCAGCTTCGCGAGAAGCCCCCATCCGCGGCCGTCACCGGCCGCCCGGTATCGGTTGCGTGTACGCGCA
>RFFX01000039.1 GCA_003696765.1 Zetaproteobacteria bacterium
GGCAGTGGACTACTTCGCATTGTTGCGCCGCCATCGAGGGGAAGAGCGGCGGACTCCTCGGATGCAGGAGGAGGATGGCGGTCCGGTGTCTGCGCCGTCCGACGATGGAGAGGAGATGGAGCGGCTGCTGCTTTCCGAGGAGGAGCCCGAGCAGGCGCAGGAGGAGGCGGCCGCCGTCCGTCTGGAGGATGCGCTGCTGTGCGATGAAGCGGAGGTGGAGCCTCCCCCGGCATCGGCCGGATCGGAGGGGGTGCCTCTCGCCGTTGCGGGGCGGCGGGATGGCGGCCCGCAGGGGGATATGGTGGAACGACGCGCGACGGAAGGTGCCGTCTCGTCCGATGGCATCGATCGCCCCTCCACCGTGGATGCGGAGCCGCCCCCGCATTCCGGCGGGGATTCTTCCGACCTGCCGGAGGGGGCGCCGGAGCCGCCGCGGGCGGCGGCCTGGCGTCCACCTATCGACGACGTCGCCGAGTTGCCCGAGGATCACGACCAGGTCTCCGCGCACGTCAAGCGTTGGCTGCGCCGCTTCATCGACATCTCCTACGCCCTCTTCCATGCCTGCCGCCAACATCGCCCCTTCGACCTCGGGCCGCTACAGAAGCAGATCGCCAACATGCTACTCTGGTTGGAGCGCGATGCGCTGCTGGTCAATGCGCTGGAGCTGGAGTTGGAACAGGCCGATTTCGAGAGCAGCATCCCCGAGGGGCACGACGACCTGCGCCAACTGGTGATCAAGTCGGTGATGATGCTGCTCTATGCGATCAAGACGACGGCGGAGCTGCGCACCCCATTCAAGGTCCGCCTGCGGCTGGTGACCGCGGCGGTGCTCCACCACATCGGGATGGCCCAGGTACCGGAGAGGATCTTGAGCAAGAGCGGCCGGCTGTCGCCCGAGGAGCTGGCCGAGATCCGCGAGGCGCCGGCCAAGGGGATGGTCTACCTCCAGCGCTGCGGCATCACCGACGAGTATGTCTTGCGTGCCGCATCGGAGTTCAATGAGCGGGTGGACGGGTCGGGCCCGCGTGGGCTGCAAGGCAAGGAGATCTGCTACAGCGCGCGGCTGATCGGCCTGCTGTCGATGTTCGAGGCGATGATCCACAAGCGCAGCTATCGCAAGCGGTTGTTGCCGCGTGAGGCGGTGCGGGTGGTGGTGCAGAAGTACAAGCATGCCTTCGACCGCGCCATGCTCAAGGCGCTGCTCGACGCCATCTCGCTCTATCCGGTGGGTAGCTATGTGCGGCTCAACTCCAGGGAGATCGGCAAGGTGATCTTCTGCCATCCCCGTCTGCCGTTGCGGCCGGTGGTGCGGGTGATGATGGACGAGTATGGCGAGGAGATCCCGCCGCGCGAGATCGATCTGAAGCAACATCCCAATCTGATGATCGAGCAGTGCGCCTACGAGGACGATCTCTCCTCGCTCTTCACCAAAGTACCGGAGTAGCCCGCTCCATCCGCGGTCGGGTCGGCCGGCGGTTTGCATAGCCAGCCCTGCTGCCGGGCGGCCAGCTTGGCGTAGCGGTAGAAGGTTCCCTCGAAGTTGCCCAGCGCGATGATGAAGCCGGCCCGACCGTCGAGGAAGCCGAGCTTGAGCACATAGAGGCGGAAGAACCCCCACAACCCATGCAGCAGCCCCTTGAGGATGCCTCCGCGCCGCCCCTGACGGACATACTTCTCCGCACCGAGGGTGGAGTAGCGCTGCATCTTATGGATCATCTGCTCGATGTCCTTGAACGGGAACTGGATGATCTCCTGTGTCAGATGGCCGGTGGTTCCGTGGATGGTGTACTCCTCATGCACCTCGGCCGACTCGTCGAAGGTGATGGCGCCACGGCGGAAGAGTTGCGGCTGGCGATAGTCTGGGTACCAGCCGCCGTGGCGGACCCAGCGGCCGAGATACCAGTTGCGCCGCGGAATGAAGTAGGCGTCGAACTCGGGGTTGGCCACCACGGCCTGGATCTCCGCCGCCGCCGCATCGGTGCAGCGCTCGTCGGCGTCGAGGCTGAAGATCCACGCAAAGCGGCAGGCGGCGATGGCCGCGTTGCGGATCTGGCCGAAGGTGCGGAAGGGGATCTGTTCCACCCGGGCGCCGAGTTCTCGGGCGATGGCATCGGTGCCGTCGCTGCTGAAGGAGTCGACCACCACCACCTCGTCGGCCCAGTCGATCACGCTGGCGATGGCGTCGGCGATCTTCTCCGCCTCGTTATAGGTCATGATACAGACCGAGATCGGCGGGCGGCTCACGCCATCCGCTCCATTGCATCGAGCAGTGCGGTGGCGCTGTGATGCTCCCGCAGCCAGGCGCAGGCGTCGCTACAGCGGCGCTGGAATGCGACGTAGTCGGCGATCACCCGGTCGATGGCGTCGAGCCAGCAGGCTGCATCGTCGCTGTCGATGACCACGCCGGCATCGAACCGAGCCACCAGCCCGGCCGGCTGGATGCCCGCACGGACGATCACCGGGCAGCCGCGGGCAAGTGCGTCCAGCGTGATGCCGCTGATCTTGTCGGCGTATTCCCGCACCCGGTAGGGCTGCAGGCAGATGGCCCCAGGGAACTGGTCGAAGTAGGCCTTCCCCTCCAGCGTCCGTCCCGGCATGGTCAGATGGGGATAACCGACGGCGCGGATCCGCTCCAGCAGTGTGGCGACATCGGCGGCATACTCGCCGTGGTGGTTGGGGCCGGCCTGCAGCAGGAAGGGGATGGCGCGCCGCTGCCGCTGCAGCAGTGCGATCAGCTCGGCGATCAGCGGCAGGTTCTTGTCCATCCGCGCCACGCCGGGGAAGATCAGCTGTCGGAAGGGCACCACCTTCGGTGGCTCCTCCGGCAGAGTGAAGGGGCAGGGCTGACACGCCACCGTGCGGAATCCGGCCTGCCCGATCGCCTCGGCCAGCGCCTCGGTGGTGGTCAGGATGGGCGTCTCCGGCGCGCGGCGAGCGATCCGTTGCAGCCGGCGGAACCGGTTGCCCTCCATGCGCATCTGGTGGACGTAGAAGTAGGCCAGGCCCAGGCGCCGCAACCGCTCGGGCAGCAGGGCAAAGGCGAGCAGCTCCGGCCGGCCGGCGGTGGGGACGAGGATCCGTTCGCCGCCGCGCAGCAGCCGGCGCAGCAGAAGATGGAGCTGTGGCCGGCGTAGGGCGCGGTCGAAATGGGGGATGCAGCGGATGCGCTTCCCGCCGATCAGACCGGGATCCACCCGTCGCCCCGCCCAGATGCGCACCTCCATCCCCTTCTGTGCGGCGGCCTCGGCCAGGGCGCGGCAGATGGTGAAGCAGTGACCGGCGTCGTTGATCAGGGTCGGTTCAAGGATGTGGAGGGGTGGCCGGCTCATGCCACCGCCAGCAGATCGGCGCAGATCAGCGCATCGAGGTGGCCGAGTCGGAAGGCGCGCACCGCATCGGCGGCACGGCAGACGATCGGCTCCTCGTGCATGTTGAAGCTGGTGTTGATCAGCGCCGGAATGCCGGTGCGTTCATGGTAGGCGGCCAGGATGGCGTGGACTTCGGGGTTGTCCTGCCGGCGCAGCACCTGCGGCCGGGCGGTGCCGTCGACATGGATCGCCGCCGGGATCTCCCGTCTGGCACGCTCCGATGCGTCGTAGGTGATGGTCATGAAGCGGGCTGCGACATGCTCCGGCCGCCAGTCGGGAAAGTAGTCGCGGGCATACTCCTCCATGACGATCGGGGCGAAGGGCATGAACTCGGTCCGGCCGAGGCGGTCGTTGAGCCATCGATTGATGGCCGGGTCGTGGCAGGAGGCGAAAATGGTGCGGTTGCCGAGCGCGCGCGGGCCGAACTCCATCCGTCCGGCGGCGCGGGCCACCACCTTGCCTTCGGCCAGCATCCGGGCGGTGGTCTGTGCCAGGCTGTCCGGCCGATCGAAGGCGACCCCTGCTGCGTGCAACGCCGCTTCGGCCTCTTCGCGGGTGATCTCCGGGCCGAGATAGAGCGACTCCAGCAGCCGGGGCGCCAGTCCGCCGTGGCTGTCGGCACACGCGGCGAGTGCCGCGCCTGCGGCCAGCCCGCCGTCGCCCATGTTGGGGAAGACATAGAAGTTCTCCACTTCGTCGCAGGCGAGGATGCGCTGGTTGAGTTTGACGTTGGCGAAGACGCCGCCGGCGACGGCGAGCTTGCGGACGCCGGTTTGCTCCACCCATTGCCGGACGAAGTGGAGCACCGTCTCCTCGGTCACCGCCTGCAGGCCGGCGGCGATCTGCTCCCGGTCGAGCCCCTCGGCCAGCCGGGCGGCGATCGGTGGGGAGAAGCGCTGGTAGGCGAGCTGGGCCAGCGGGGTGTCGAGTCGGGGATGGTCCGGATCGAGCCGGATGTGGCGCCGCAGCCGGTCGGCGAAGGGCTCGGGGTCGCCGTAGGCGGCCAGCCCCAGCACCTTGCCTTCGTGGCGGGTGGGGCGGAAGCCGAGGTGGCGGGTGAAGGCGGTGTAGACGCCGCCGATCGAGTGGGGCGCGGGAATGGCCAGGAGTTGACGCATCCGTCCCTTCTCGCCGATCCAGACGGTGCCGCAATCGGCATCGCCGCTGCCGTCGAGGGTGAGTACCAGTACCGGCTCGTCGGGCCAGGGGCAGCAGTGGTAGGCGCCGGCGGCGTGGGCGCGGTGATGGCGGATGTTGCGGCGCCGCCGCCTGCGCAGGGCGTCGGGCAGCGCCCCCTTGCCGGCCAGCTTCTCGGCCAGCGCATTGATCGGGAAGCTGACCATGGCGCCAAAGAAGTGGAGCCGCTGCCGGCCCGGTTCGCTGTGCGCCGCCCAGTAGCGCATGTTGCGCCAGACATCGCCGACCAGCTCGATCCGCGGCAGCCGGGCGACGGCGACGGGTGTCTCTTCATCCTCGCCAAAGCCGCGGACCCAGTCGATGGCGCGGAAGGGGTAGCGCGCCTCCATCTTGACGCGGGTGAGCCGCTCCTCCTCGACGGCGGCGATCAGACGTCCGTCGTCGTCGAGCAGCGCGGCGCCGGAGTTGTGGGTGCCGCCGTGGTCGGGGTGGTGGGCGCAGTAGCCGTAGATGCCGAGCTGCTTGCGGTTCATGCCAGTCGCCGGGCACACTGCCGCCAGACCCGGTCCGTCGACAGGCGGTCGAGACAGTCGCTGCGGCTTGCGCGGTGGTGGCCGCACCCCTCCTTTTGGCAGGGGAGGCAGCCCGCCTCGCCCTGGATCAGGGTGACGTTTCCCGCCCGTTGCAGGCCGCCGGCCGCCGGCCGCCAGGGGGAGCGCCCGTGGTTCCAGCCGGCCGGCCACGGCCCCCAGATGCGGGGGTCGGTCGGTCCGTAGAGGGCGACGGTCGGCGCGCCGCAGCCGGCGGCGAGGTGGGTGGTGGCGGTGTCCAGGCCGACATAGAGGGCGGCGTTGGCCGACAGGGCGGCCAGCTGCCGCCAGCGGAACCGCCCGGCGGCGATGGATACGGCATCCCGCGGTAGGCCGCTCTCCCGCACCAGCGCCTCCGCCGCCCCCTGCTCGTCCGGTCCGGCGGTGATGACGATCTTCAGCCCGGCATCGTGCAGCCGCCCCATCAACCGCCGCCACTGCGCCACCGGCCACAGCTTGTAGCTCCAGCGGGCGAAGGGGTGGAGCTGGGCGTAGGGCTGCTGCTCCGGCCACCCCAGCCGGTCGCGCACGGCGGCCAGGTCGTCGTTGTTCCAGTCGAGTGCCGGGGCGTGCGTCAGCGGTGTGACCCCGGCCAGACGGCAGAGATCGGCGCAGTAGCTGACCATGTGGCTGTGCGGGGAGTAGCCGCTCCAGCGGGTCACCAGCCGCCGCTTCCAGCCATCCTGCCAGCGGCCAGGCAGCAGTGCGCAGACCTGCCGGGCCACCAGCCGGGCCACCGCCGTCGCCCGGTCGGAGCCGGTGAGTACGCAGGCGAGGTCGAAGCGGCCGCGCAGGCTGCGCACGGAGCGGCGCAATCCCTGCCACGACGGGATCAGGGTGTGGCAGGCGCAGGCGAAGGGCTGGTCGGCCACCATCGCCTCGGTGCCGGGGGCGACCAGCCACTCCACCTCATAGCCGGCGGCGGCCAGCGACCGGGCCAGCGGTGTGGCCAGCAGCACATCCCCCAGGTAGCGGGTGACGACGACTAGTGCGCGCAACGACTGCAGTGCTGCCAGAGGTAGATGGCGACGAACAGCGCCATGCCCGCTGCCATGGCAAGCGCGTTCTTGTGTTCGCGGTGTTCGCGCACCAGCGCCCATGAATGGGCGCCCCGGGCCGGGTAACCGGTCGGCCGCGGCAAGAAGAGGGGCACCTGCTCCGCCCACTGGTCGTACTCCGCCCCGAAGAGGCGGCGCATGTAGGCGGCCTCGTTGCGCAGCGCCGGGCGGTAGATGACGGTGAAGGCGGCCATCCCCAGCAGCGCCGCCCAGGGATTGGCCGCCATGATGCAGAAACCGGTGAAGATGACACTGTTGAAGAAGTAGAGCGGGTTGCGGGTGTAGCGGTAGGGGCCGGCGGTGGCCAGCTTCCGGTTCTTGTCGATGTAGCCGGATGCCCAGCAGCGGCCGGCTTCGCCTGCCACCACCACCAACCCGCCGATCAGCAGGCCGGGCAGGGTCGGTCGGGCCACGGCAAGCAACAGGATGACCACCGGGGCGGTGGCCCAGATGCGGTGGGCGAAGCACCACGCCTCAAGCCTCGCGTATGCTTGTTGCAGCGCAGCCGTCACATCGCCTCCTTGCGCAACACGGCGACGATCTCGCGGATGGGGAAGAACTTGGAAAACGAGCGCTCAAACCGCTCCTGGCCGAGCAGCGCCTTGAGCAGCCGCGCCGGCAGGGTGTGGCAGCGCAGATTCATCGACACCATGCTGTAGCGGCAGCGGTAGTAGACCGTGCTCTCTTCGGTGAAGTGGCGCAGCGCGTGCGAGCCGAAGTGGTGGTAGTGGGTCGGATCGCCCCAACTGGTCCAGTGGGTGTAGTGCGGGGTCTTGATCTCCACCGTGCCGCCGGGCTTGAGCACGCGCCAGATCTCCTCCATCAGCCCGACCGGATGGCGCATGTGTTCGATCACGTGGCTGCAGATGACATGGTCGAAGCTTGCATCGGCGAAGGGAAGGGGTGCGGCGGCGAAGTCGGCCAGCACATCGGCGGCGGAGTCGGGGTGGTGGTCGACACCGATCGCCCCGGCCGCCTTGTCGCGGCCGCAACCGAGATCGAGCGTCGTCATGCCCGATCGTAGCGGGGCAGGGCGACCGCCCGGGGTGCGGCAGGCGGCCTCATCCCGGCGCCCGGTATCCGGTCAGCCGGCCGATGATGTGGCCGATCTTGATCTTCGCCCGCAACTTGATCGGGATGTGGCGTGGGTCGTCGGTCATCCAGATGGTGATCGCTCCCTTGCTGGAGAAGATGCCTGCGCTCTTGAGACGGGGGGTGACGACAAGGCACTCCACGCGCTCGCCCCAGGGGGCGCGCAGTCGTTCCGTGTCGTCGCCGACGGAGACCTCCACCAGGTAGCGTTTGCGTGCGTCGAACACCGGGATCCGGACGGTCGTCCCCGGATGGAGCGGGAGCCGGCGCACTCTAGTGAAGGCGTCCAGGACGCTCAAATGGCCGGCGGGCACCTCGTAGCGGTCGGTTTTCCCGTTCTGTCGATACTCCACCAGGTTTTTACGCCACAGAAAGCGGGTCTCCTTGTGGGCGCGGTAGCGGTTCTCGTGCTGGTCGAGTACGAAGGAGGTGCTCTGCAGGTGGCCGTCGCGGCAGACGCCGTCGGCGGTGATGGTGTCGCGCACCTTCTTGAACAGGTCGAGGAAGCGGTTGGTGCGTGCCCGGATGCGGATGCGGTAGCCGTCGGCGCCGTGGCGCAGATAACTCAGGGTGGCGCTGCCGCCGTTGATGAACTCCCAATCGACGTCGAAGCGCATCTGCTCGCCGAGCGGCGGCGGGCACTCACCGGCAGTGGCCGGCGCGGACGGCGGGACGAGCAGCAGCGCGCAGCACCACAGCCATGGACGGCAGCCTGCGAAGCGGCTCACGTGATGGCCAGAGCGCAAAACGGCCGTCCACTAGGCTTTTGCTTGACGGGTATCGCGAAGAGCGCGCTCTTCGATACCCTTACGAACCCGTTGGTTGCATGCGCAGGCTCCCGTTTTGCGCGACCGTCCCGATCGCGGATGACGGCTGCTTGCGAACCCATCAGGTGATCAGGAATTCCGCGTCCGCGATGCGTGCAGCAGGCAGCGGCTCGCCGGCGCGGATGCGTGCGACCGCCTCCCGTTTGCCCGCTCCGGTGGCCAGGATCATGCAGCGGTGGTGGTTGTTGAGGGCGGTCAGCCCCATCGAGACCCGCACCGGCGGCGGCTTGGGCGCATCGAAGACGGCCAGGGCCAGGGCGTCGGAGGCGAGCGCCCGCCGGTCGTCGGGGAAGAGGCTGGCGGTGTGGCCGTCTTCTCCCATGCCGAGCAGGACGAAGTCGAAGCGGTCGACGCAGGCGAGCTGTTCGGCGTAGGCGGCGGCCGCCTGCTCCGCGTCGGCGCCGCGGACGGCGTGGATGTGGGATTGGGGGATCGGGACGTGGTCGAGCAACTCCTCGCGCGCCATGGTCTCGTTCCGCTCCGGATCGCCGTCCGGAAGCAGCCGCTCGTCGCCGAACCAGCAGTGGACCCGGCGCCATGGCAGGTCGGCGTCGCGCAGCAGCCGGTAGCAGCCGCGAGGGGTTCTGCCGCCGGCCAGCACCCAGTGGAAGCGGCCCCGGGCGGCAATCGCTTCGCGACCGCAATCGGCAATCGCCCGGGCGGCATGGGCTGCCGCCTGCTCCTGGTCAGGAAACCGAGTGAAATACATGACTTGCGTGCTGCGAGAGGTCGCGCCAACCCCCTTCGCACCCCTCCATCAGCCGATCGATGCCCGGCACCTCCCAACTGCCGGCGGCGTAGAACTGCAGATCCCGCCGCTCTTGCCATGCGTCGAGGATCGGCTGCACGATGCGCCACGACTCCTCCACCTCGACCCCGCTGGCAAACAGCGTCGCCTCGCCCAGCAGAACGTCGTGCAGCAGGGTTTCGTAGGCCTCGGGGGTTCCCATGCCCGGCACGCTGTAGGGGGCATCGAGGTGGAGGGTGCGCAGGTCGGGGGCCAATCCTGGCCGCTTGGCGTTGATGGTGTAGACCATCCCCTCGTCCGGATGGAGGCGGAAGACCAGCTCGTTGCAGGCGATCTCCTTGCAGAAGCCGGAGAAGATGTTCTGCGGAGGACGGCGGAAGCGGATGGCGATCTCCGACACCCGCGCCGGCAGCTTCTTGCCGGTGCGCAGCAGGAAGGGGACGTCGTGCCAGCGCCAGTTGTCGATGAAGAGCTTGACCGCGGCGAAGGTCTCGGTGGTCGAGGCCGGATCGACCATCGGCTCGTCGCGGTAGCCGATGCTCTTCTCGCCGTCGACCACGCCGGTGGTGTACTGCGCGCGCACGGCGAAACGCTCCACCTGGTCGGGCGGGATCGGGCGCACCGACCTGAGTACCTTGAGCTTTTCGTCACGGATCGCCTGGGCGTCGAACGCGACCGGCGCCTCCATCGCCACCAGCGACATCACCTGCAGCAGGTGGCTCTGGATCATGTCGCGCAGCGCGCCCGCCTTGTCGTAGTAGAGGGCGCGGTACTCCACCCCGAGCGACTCGGCCACCGAGATCTGCACATGATCGATGTAGTTGCGGTTCCACATCGGCTCGAAGACGGCGTTGGCGAAGCGGAAGACCATCAGGTTCTGCACGCTCTCCTTGCCCAGGTAGTGGTCGATGCGGTAGATCTGCGATTCGTCGAAGTTGCGCAGCAGCTTGCGGTTGAGCGCGCAGGCGCTTTCGTAGGAGGTGCCGAACGGCTTCTCGATCACGATGCGGCGGAACCCTTGGGTCTCCGCGGCCAGCCCCGCCTCACGCAGCCCGATGGCCACCCGTTCGTGCCAGTCGGGCGGGATGGCCAGGTAGAACATGGCGTTGGTCCGGCCGTTGCGACAGCAGAGCACCCCCTTGAGCCGTTGGTAGAGGTCGGGATCGGCGAGATCGCCGTGGACCACGTCGAGCTTCTCGGCGATGCGTCGCCAGGAGGGGGGATTGAGCACCGCCTCGGGGAAGAAGTTGAGCAGCTGGTCGTGGACGTAGTTGATCCAGTGGGAGCGATTCCACTCCTCACGCACCACGCCGATGATGCGGGATTCCGGACCGATCAGGTTCCAGCGGTGCATGTGGGCCAGCGCCGGCAGCAGCTTGCGTTTGGTCAGGTCGCCCGAGGCGCCGAAGATGACGATGTTGCACGGCTCCGGCCGACGGGAGCCGATCAGCGTTGCCGCTTCGTGGAACTCGTTCATGATCGATCGGATGGCAAAAGGCCCGTCCATGGACGTTTTGCCTGGCGGCGGTCGAAGGGCGCGCGCTTCGACCGCGCTACGGAACCGCCGGTCGCCTCTGCAACCTTCGGGTTTGTGCGGCACGCCAACGCCGCGATGATGGTTTCTTGCGAAACCATCAGTTCTGATCGAATCGCAACAAGTCCGTCCATGGACTTTTTGCTTGACGGGGATCGAAGAGCGCGGTCTTCGATCCCCTTACAAATCCGTCGGTTGCATGCGCAACCTCCGGATTTGCGCGACCCTCCATGGTCGCGATGATGGTTTCTTGCGAAACCATCAGTTCTGCTCCGCCGGCTTGATGGCGTGGCCGCCGAAGCCGGCACGCATGGCGTTGACCACCTTGCCGGCGAAGGTGTCGCGCTGGCGGCTGCGGAAGCGCATCTGCAGCGCCAGCGCCAGCACCGGGGTGGGGATGGCCAGATCGACCGCCTCCTGCACCGTCCAGCGCCCTTCGCCGGAGTCGTCCATCCAGTCGGAGAGGGTGGAGAGGGTGCCGTTCTGCTCCAGCGCGTCGCCGATCAGATCGAGCAGCCATGAGCTGACCACCGACCCCTTCTGCCAGATGCGGGCGATCTGGTGCATGTCGAGATCGAACTCCTCCTTGGACTTCATCAGCTCGAACCCCTCGGCGAAGGCCTGCATCATGCCGTACTCGATGCCGTTGTGGACCATCTTGACGAAGTGGCCGGCACCGATCGGCCCGACATGGCCCCACCCCTTGCCGTCGTTGGCGGCCAGCGTGGTCAGCGCCGGCGCGACCAGTGCGATTGCCTCCTCATCGCCGCCGATCATCAGCGAGTAACCGTTTTTCAGCCCCCAGACGCCGCCGGAAGTGCCGCAGTCGGCAAAGAGAATGCCTCGTTCGCGCAGCATGGCGCCGCGCTTCTGCCCCTGTTTGTAGTAGGAGTTGCCGCCGTCGACGATCAGATCGCCGGCGGCAACTCCTGCGTCGATGAGCCCGGCGATGGTGTCGTCGACGAACTGGTGCGGCACCATGATCCAGACCACCCGGGGCGCGGGCAGGGTCGCGACCAGTTCGGCCAGCGATGCGACGGCGGTGACGTTGGAAAACTCGGCGGCCAGGGCCCGCGCCGGCTCCGGCGCCACGTCGTAGGCCCAGACGCGGTGGCCGCCGCCGGCCAGCCTTCTGACCATGTTGCCGCCCATGCGGCCCAGTCCGATCATTGCGATATTCATGGCGTTGCTCCTGTTTATTGTTCTTGGCTTGCGCGTGGTGCGATGGTTTCTTGCGAAATCATCATCTCAGACGGCTTCGCAAGAAGCCGGCTGCCGCCGCCGGGACGGCCGCGCAAATCCGCGGCCTGCTTCTGCAAGCGAAGGATTTGCAAGGCAATCGTAGAGCGCGCTCCTCGATTGCCATCAAGCAAAAAAGTCCATGGACGGACTTTTTGCGATGGAATCATCTCTGCCGAGGGTCGAGCCAGTCGCGCAGCCCCTCGCCAAGCAGGTTGTAGCCCAGCACGGTGATCAGGATGGCCAGCCCCGGGTAGAGCGACAGCCACCAGGCGATCTGAATGTTGTCCTTGCCGGCGGTGAGCATGTTGCCCCACGACGGATTGGGAGGCTGGACGCCCAGCCCGAGGAAGGAGAGGCCCGATTCGGTCAGCACCGCGCCGGCCACTCCCAGCACCGAGGAGACCAGGATCGGCCCCATGGCGTTGGGCAGGCAGTAGCGGGTGATCAGCCGCCAGCTTCCAGCCCCCAGCGCCTCGGCGGCCAGCACGAACTCGCGCCGGCGCAGCGACAGCATCTCCGCCCGGACCAGCCGCGCCACTCCCATCCACGAGGTGAGGCCGATGACGATCATGATGTTCCAGATCGACGGCTCGAGGAAGGCGATCACCGCCAGGATGAGGAAGAAGGTGGGAAAACAGAGCACCATGTCGGTGAAGCGCATGATCAGCGCGTCGATCCGCCCGCCGTGGAAGCCGGCCACCACCCCGAGCGCGACGCCGATGGCCATCGAAATGCCCACGGCGACGAAGCCGACGGCCAGCGAGACCCTTGCGCCGAAGAGGATGCGGGAGAAGACGTCCCGCCCGAGCTCGTCGGTGCCGCACCAGTGTTGCGCGGATGGGGGCAGCAGCATCTCATGCACATGGATGGTCAGCGGGTCGTGCGGGGCGAGCCAGGGGGCCAGCAGGGCGGCGCAGGCGACGACCGCGACGATCGCCCCGCCGGCCAGCAGCATCGGCTGGCGGCGCAGCAGGGTGGTTGCGCGGATGCTCATCGGCAAGTGCGCGGATCGGCCCAGCCGTAGGCGAGATCGGCCAGCAGGTTGCCCAGCAGGGTGAGCACGGCGCCGATGACGGTGATGCCCATGACCAGCGGGTAGTCCCGCGCCAGTACCGCCTGGTAGAAGAGCTGCCCCATGCCGGGGATGGAGAAGAGCTGCTCGACGATCACCGAACCGCCGATCAGCCCGGGCACCGACAGGCCGAGCAGGGTGATGATCGGCAGCAGCGCGTTGCGCAGGGCGTAGCGGTAGAGGATGGTCCGTTCGTCGGCTCCCATGGCCCGCGCGGTGGTGATGAAGTCGCTGCGGATCACCTCGAGCATGCCGCTGCGCATGAAGCGGCTCATGCCGGCGATGCCGCCGACGGCCGAGACGAAGACCGGCATGGCCAGGTGGCGCAGCAGATCCCACTGTTGCGCCCACCAGCCCATCCGGCGCCAGCCGTAGCTGTGCATACCGGAGATCGGCAGCCAGTGGTGTTCGACCCCCAGCGCGATCATCAGCAGCAGGCCGAGCCAGAAGGAGGGGATGGCGAAGCCGATGAAGACGGCGACGGTCAGCCCCCGGTCGAGCCAGGAGTTCTGCCGGGCGCTGGAGACCACCCCGACGGGGATGGCGACCGCCAGGATCAGCGCCATGGCCAGCAGGTTGATCCAGAGGGTGACCGGCAGCCGCTCGGCGATCTTGTCGAGCACCGGGCGGCCGTCGGCCGAGAAGGAGTTGCCGAAATCGAGCGTGGCCAGCCGTTTGAGCCAGTGCCAGTACTGCTGGTAGAGCGGCTGGTCGAGGCCGTAGTAGTGGCGCAGCCGCTCGATGTCGGCGGCGGAGACCCGTGGATCCATCGCCTGACCGACCGCCGACGGCGCACCCGGGGCCAGGTGCATCATGCCGAAGGAGATGACGGTGATGCCGACAAGCAGTGGCACCATCATCAGCAGTCGTTTGAGCAAGTAGTGCGGCACGGCCGGCTCAGTTGCCCCGGTGGTAGCGAAGCTTGTGGCGGTACTCCTCGGGATCCTTCACCTGGGTCATCGCCCCGTCGCGCGGGAAGAAGAGGTCGAACAGGCGGGAGAGCCAGAAGCGCAGCGCGGCCAGCCGCAGCAACCCCGGCAGGGCGGCCAGCTCGTCCGCATCGAGCGGGCGCCGGGCCTGGTAGCCGTCGAGGAGGGCGCGGCTGCGCGCCTCATCCTTTTGCTCCAGGGTGATGGCCAGCGCGTTGATCGCGATGGCGATGTCCATGACCCACGGGGCGCTGTGGGCGTAGTAGAGGTCGATCACCCCGCTGACCCGGTCGCCGTCGAAGAGGATGTTGTCGCAGAAGTAGTCGCCGTGGATGATCCCTGTGGGCAGCGACGGCGGTCGCTGCGCCTGTTGCCAGGCGAGTTCGTCGCGCAGCAGCGCCGCCGCCTCCGTGCCGTAGCGTGCGGCCAGCGGTTCGGCCACCTGCTCCGCCGTGCGGGCAAGCCAGTCCGCACCGGTCGGGTTGGCCCGTGCGGGGGTGAAATCCGCTCCGGCCAGATGGAGCCGCGCCAGCGTGGCGCCGGCCTCGGCCAGCTGACCACGGTTGAGCCGCTCCACCACCGCGCCGGGCAGGCAGGAGACGATGCAGCCCCGTTTTTCGCCGTAGTCGAAGAGCAGCGTCCCATCCCGGCTGCGGGCCGGCTGCGGGCAGGGGAAGCCCCGCTGGTGCAGATGGCACATCAGCCGCATGAACCAGGGCAGCTCCTCCGGCGCCATCCGCTCGAAGATGGTGAGCACGAAGCGGCCGCGATCGGTATCGACGAAGAAGTTGCTGTTCTCGATGCCGGCGGCGATGCCCTGCAGGCCACGCAACGCGCCGAGGTCGTAGCCGGCGAGGATGTCGCCGACCTCGGCGGGGGAGAGCTCGGTGTAGACGCTCATGATCCCGAAGGCTGCGCCTCGCCGGACGTGAAATCCATGCCCGATTCGGGCCAGCTGACGCGCACCGTCGTTCCCCCACGGCTGCCAGTGATGGTGCAACGGGCGCCGAGCTGCTCGGCGCGCCAGCGCATGTTCTTCAGCCCGCGTCCTTCCCGTACCGTCGATGGGAGGCCGCAGCCGTCGTCGCGGATCTCCACGAACCGCGCCCCGGTGGTGACGCGGATGGTGCGGCAGCCGGCGTATTTGACGCTGTTGGTCACCGCCTCCTGGATGATCCGCTGCAGGTGCATCAGGCTGGAGGAGTCCTCGGCCAGGGGGGTCGGTTTGACGCTGCTCTCCCAGTGGAGCTCGATGGCGTGGTCGGCCAGTCGTTGCCCCAGCCGCCAACGCTGCATGGCCAGCAGCGCGTGGAAGTCCTGCTCGCCGTCGCTGGAGTCCATCAGTAGGCGCAGCTCGTCCAACGCTTCCCGCAGCCGTTCGCGCAATGGGGCGTCGGCCGCCTGGGCGAGGGTCATGGCGCTGGCCAGATGGCCGCCGACTCCGTCGTGCAGCTCGCGCACCACCCGATCCTGCTCGGCACGCACCGCCTGTTGCCGCTCCAGCTCCAGGATGCGGGCGTGGCGATCGGCCAGTTCCCGCTCCTGCTCGGCCAGCGAGCGCTGCAGCTCGGTGCGGAAGGCGTGTTCGCGGCGGTGGGCGCTGATGAAGCGGACGATGAGCAGGACGGTGACGGCCAGCGCGAATCCGGTCGGGCCGAGGAAGAAGAGGTAGGGCGGGGTGATGCCGCTGGCCGTGATCCAGGGCAGCCAGTCGTGGATGAAGGCGGCCATGACGAAGATCAGGCAGAGGACGATGATCAGTGCCTCCCGATCCCCCAGGAGGAGCCATCGCCGGGTGAGCAGGGCGAGGGCGGCGATGTCCCACAGCAGCGTCGTTCCCTCGCTCCACGCCGCCACGGGCAGGATGTCGCGGTTGGCGGCGATGGCCACCAGGAAGGTGGTGGTCACCATCACCAGCCAGGCGAAGCGGCGCAGCCACCGGGCACGGATGGAGGTGCTCTCCAGCACGAAGAGGAGGTAGAAGAGTTGCGACCAGCCGATGGAGAGCTGGACCAGCCGCTCCCAGAGGTTGCGCCCCAGCGGCGGGTAGATCAGATAGGCGTCGAAGATGTAGAGAGCGCCGATGATGCTGCCCAGCGCGAAGAAGAGGTAGGCGCGATCGCCGATCCCCAGCCAGAAGATGAGGAAGAGCAGGCCGAGGGCGAGGACGACCGCCGCCGCGCTGCCGCTGACCCAGTCGGCCGACTGGGCCGCCCGGTGGTAGATCGGCTGCAGGATACGGGCCGGCCCGATCCATACCGGGCCGAGGCCACTGTTGTTGTTGGCGTAGCCGAAGACGAGGATGGTCAGTGCCGCTGGGGTGGGGGTCGGCAGATCGAAGTAGAGCGGGCGGTTCCAGTGGCGGGCGACCGGTTCCTCCATGCGGCCGCCGCGCCCGATGACCCGCCCGCCTACGCGCAGCTCGGCGTTCATGTTCACTCCGGTGAGCAGGAGGGCGGTGGGGGTATCGGGGGCGGTCTGCGGCGGCAGGAGGATGCGGTACCAGCCGTAACCCTGGAAATCGGGGTGGGTGCGGTCCCAGACATCGGGCAGGGGGCAGGAGCGCCAGCGGTCGGGGGCGGGCGGGTCGGCGCCGGGGGTGAAGGCGCAGGAGGCGTGTACCGCCACCGTCACGCCGGGTGGCGGCGTCGGCAGATGGAGGGCGTGGTTGACCAGCCAGACCGAGATGATCGCCGCCGGTGCGCCGACGACGAGCCACAGAGCGCGCAGCGCTGGGTTCAGTCGAGCAGCCCCCGCGTTCTCGCCCGGTGTACCGCTTCGAGGTTGGAGTGGGCCTGCAGCTTGCGGTAGATCTTCTTGATGTAGCTGTGGACGGTGTGGGGGCTGATGCCCAGCTTGACGGCGATCGCCTTGCGCGCACAGCCGTCGGCGAGCAGTTGCAGAATCAGCCGCTCCCGATCCGAAAGCGGATCGGCGCCTTGCGGCTTCCAGCCCGTATCGTTGTGCGCCGTAGTCAGGCGGGTCAGCAGGGTCCGGGCGATCATCGGTGACATGGGAGAGCCGCCGGCGATCAGGTCAAGAATGGTCTGGGCCAGCCGACCACGCAGGTCGTCCTTGAGGATGTAGCCGGTGGCGCCGGCCTCCAGCGCCTCCAGCACATGGCGCCGGTCGTCATGGATGGTGATGACCATGCTCTCGATCCCCCGGTCGCGCGCCTGGCGGATCAGCTCGATGCCGGAGCCGTCGGGCAGGCCGAGGTCGACCAGCATCACCCGGATCGGTTGCGGCTTCATCAGCGCCGCCCGCGCCGCCGTGCAGTCGCCGACGGCGTCCGCGACCGTCAGTTGCGGGTGCTCCTCGATCGCATGGCGCAGGTAGTGGCGCACCTCGGGGTTGTCTTCGACGATCAGGATGGGGTGCGGCTGGGGCATGGCGCAAGGATAGGGGGAGGGGGCAGCCCTTTCCATTTCGGCCCTGGCGGCTATGGTGGCGGCATAAGGAGGTTCGGATATGGGCAGACCATTGGCCACCAACCGCGACCGGTTGGTGATGACCGCCGTGCAGGGCCAGGTGGCGCCGGCCCATCAGTGGGCGCCGTTCGAGGTCGCCGCCGACGGCCGGCCCTTCGCCTGGCCGTCGACCGGTGGCATCACCTATAACGTCAAGGTCGGCGATTCGGTCTTCGGCTGGGCGGGCGAGCACATCGAGCCGGGGGTTTCCACCACCCTGAGTCACAAGAACCGCAAGGTGGAGGCGGGCTACCAGTTCCTCGCCTGCTGCGGCAACCGGGCGCGGGTGATCGGGGGCGATGCCAAGGGGGCGATCGGCACCGTGCTCGGCCACCACGGCGGGGTGGAGCATTTGGTGCTCGACTTCCCCGACGAAGTGCTCGACCGGCTCACCTGCGACGACAAGTTCCTCATCCGCGGCTTCGGCCAGGGATTGCAGCTGCGTGACCATCCCGAGGTGGCGATCTACAACCTCGACCCCGACCTGTTCGATCTATGGGGGTTGGTGGAGCGCGCCGACGGGGCCATCGAGGTGCCGGTGCGGGTGATCGTGCCGGGGCACGCCATGGGCTCGGGCATCGGGGCGCTGTCGGTGACCAGCGGTGACTACGACATCCTGTGCCACGATCCTTCGTTGGTGCGTGAGCACGGGCTCGATCGGCTGTGCTTCGGCGATTTCGTCGCCGTGCGCGACCATGACAACCGCTACGGCCGCACCTGGCGCAAGGGGGCGGTGACCATCGGGGTGGTGATCCATTCCGACTCGCCGCTCGCCGGCCACGGCCCCGGCATGATGACCCTGATGAGTGCGCTCGACGGCAAGCTGGTGCCGGTGCTCGATGACGACGCCAACATGGGGGCGCTGCTCGGCATCGGCCGCTTCGCCGAAGCGTGAGGTGCTGCGGCGGCTTGCACGGTCGCTACGCTGTACTAGCCTGCCGCGCGTTCCGGCGCATTGCGTGGTGCTCGATGCCTCGCAGCCATCGCCGGAGCGGCTGACCCGCACCGGAGAGGTACCGAAGCGGTCACAACGGCACCGACTCGAAATCGGCTGGGCGGTTGATCCCGCCACGTGGGTTCGAATCCCACCCTCTCCGCCAGAATATCATCCAGCACGATCCGACCTGTCCGCGAAGCCCCGGGAGATCGGGGCTTTTTTGTTGTTGGAATGCCGACCGGACGGCGGCGGGCGATCGCCCTCCATGTCTGCATGGAGGAGCGGATCGCACAACGTCCGTCTGTGGACCTTTTGCTTGGCGCCAATCGAAGCGCGCGGTCTTCGATCCTCTTACAAATCCGTCGGTTGCATGCGCAACCTCCGGATTTGCGCGGCAAGCCAACGCCGCGATGATGATTTCTTGCAGAACTGTCAATGATCACGGTATGTTGCCATGATCCGACCATGATCGGCCGGCTGCCTGTGGCGCGGCTACTCCAGCAGGCTCCAGATCAGCCGCATGCCGCCGGCGGCGAACAGAGCCAGCCCCGCGACCGTCAACCATGGTGAGGTCACGAAGCCGGCTGCAAAAAGAAACGAGCCACCCCAGATCATCAGATTCATGGGGGAATCATAGCAGATTCCAGGTATGCGCTTGAAGCGGCGAGCGCATATCGAGCGGGGTGACCGCTTTGGGCCCATCCCCGCGGATGCGGGGGA
>RFFX01000040.1 GCA_003696765.1 Zetaproteobacteria bacterium
CCCTCACCCATCGAGCACCACCTCGAAGCGGATGCGCTGCCAGGGGTCGCGGGATTGGCGCAGCTCGACGATGCGGGCCGAGAGCTGTGCCCCGCGGTCCAACATTTGCGCCACCGCCGTGTTCTCCATTCTCGGGACGTAGCCCAGCTTGCGGCCACGCCACTCCACCCGCACGGCACGCGCATCGAACGGATTGTCCGGCTCACGGACCAGCGCCAGCGGCGCGCCGATACGCAGGTGCTCAAAGCAGCGCGCGCCGTCGTGGTATTGGAACCCGGCCAGCGGCGATTGCTGGATGCGCACTCCGCCCGTCGTCTGCGCGGTTTTGATTCCGCCGAGGCTGATCCAAGGCAGGGTGGCCGCACCGCGCAGCAGGAGGGAGAAGAAGGTTCGTCGGTTCATGGTGCCTCCCGGGGTGGTGTTTTCTTCGTCACCCGGCGCATGCTGGGGGGTGAAAGGCTCAAAACATGATCCCCGGTTGTATTCGCCACTGAACCGGGCCGCAAGGCGTTCGTTCATGGTCGCGGATGCCGGCTTTTTGCGGGGCTGTCATTCAATCATACTGCGCGGCGGCGGCGCGCAGCCGCTCGGCGACGGCGCGGCGCAGCGCTTCGGGCGAGACCACCTCCACATCCGGCCCGAGCCGGCAGATGTCGAGGATCAGTTCGGTCGGATCGTGGTAGGGGAGGAGCAATTCGAGCCGGCCATCCTCCAGCCATCGCTGCTCCTGCGCCGGATGCCAGATCTCGTCGGCAACCCAGCGGGCGCGCAGGGCGGTGAAGCGCAGATGGGCAGTCGCCTCGGCCGTGCCTGCGAAGATGCCGTAGGCGGATGCGAAGTGGTGATCCAGCCTTTCGTCGTCGATCTCCACCGGCGGCTGTTTCAGCTTCTCCACCCGGGTGATGCGCTCGATGGCGAAGCTGCGCAATGCGCCGCGCAGGTGGCAGAAGGCGTCGAGGTACCAGTTGTCCCGGTAGTAGACCAGCCGCTGGGGCGAGACCTCACGCTGGAGGGTCGCATCGTCGCTGCGGGCGTGGTAGGTGATGCGCAGCCGGGTGCGGGAGAGCACCGCGCCGGCCACGGCCGGGAATCGTGGCAGATTGCGGGCGCGCGGCATCATGGTCAGCAGCCGGATCCGTCCGATCTCCCGTTCCGCACCGGGGGCGGCCCGCTGCAGCAGGGTGTCGATGCGCCGGCGGATCGGCCGCAGCGGCTCGTCGAGCAGGCCGGGACGCAGTTCGCGCAGCAGCTTCTGGATGGTGAGCAGCGCGGCCAACTCGTCGGCGTTGAACCACATCCCCGGCAGCTCGAAGCGTTGGGTCGGGTCGTAGCGCCAGCCTCGGCCGCGGACGTTGTAGATCGGGGCGCCGAAGAGGTCGCGCATGGTGCGGATGAGCCGCTTGACGGTGGCCGGGCTGCACTCCATCTCATCGCACAGCGTCCCCATCGAGACCGGATGGCGCCGGGCGCGGAAGATGTGGTGCAGGTCGTAGATGCGGTCGAGCTTGTCCATGGCTCCTCCTGCAACCCCCTGTTGGACGAATGGTAATTGTTGCGTGTTGCAGTGCAAATCGGGACGGCCGGGGCGGAGGCGATTGACGCGCCGGCCCGTTGCACTATGCTGCGTTGCAATCGGTTCGACGAAGGAGCAAGCCCTTGGCCCGGCACGACGGCGACGATCTGACCAACAGCGCCTACTACATCAACCGTGACCTGAGCATGCTGGAGTTCCACCGCCGGGTCTACGAGCTGGCCGCCGATCCCTCCATCCCGCTGCTCGAGCGGCTGCGCTTTCTCTGCATCAGCAGCTCCAACCTGGACGAGTTCTTCGAGGTGCGGGTGGCGATCATCAAACACCGCCTCTCCATCGGATCGACCCGCACCGGCGCCGACGGTCTGCGGGCCACCGAGCTCCTGGCGGCGATCCGCGACAAGGTGGAGCGGCTGGTCGCCGACCAGTACCGCCTGCTCAACGATACGCTGCTGCCGGCGCTGGAGGCGGAGGGGGTTCGGGTCATCCGGCGCGGAGAGTGGAGCGATGCCCAGCGTGACTGGATCCGCGGCTTCTTCCGGCGGGAGTTGTTGCCGCTGTTGACGCCGATCGGCCTGGATCCCGCCCATCCTTTCCCCATGCTGGTGAACAAGGTGCTCAGCTTCATCGTCGAGTTGGACGGTTGCGACGCCTTCGGCCGCCAGACCCACTTCGGCGTGGTGCAGGCCCCCCGGGTGTTGCCGCGGCTGATCCGCCTGCCGGCGGAGCTGGTGGAGTGCGCCGACGGCTTCGTGCTGCTCTCCTCGATCATCCATGCCCATGTCGGGGAGCTCTTCCCCGGGCTGAAGGTGAAGAGCTGCCATCAGTTCCGGGTGACGCGCAACGCCGAGCTGCTCGTCGACGAGGACGAGGTGGAGGATCTGAAGAGTGCGCTCGCCTGTGAGCTGCGCGACCGCCGCTTCAGCCAGGCGGTGCGGCTGGAGGTGTCGACCAAGTGCAAACCGGAGCTGGCCCGCTTCCTGCTGCGGCAGTTCGAGCTGGAGGAGCAGGATCTCTATTTCGTCGACGGGCTGGTCAACCTCTCCCGGTTGGAGACCATCTACGAGGAGGTGGACCGTCCCGATCTGAAGTATCCCCGCTTCGAGCAGGGGATGCCCGAGGCGATGCACGGCGGTGAGGTCGACATGTTCGCTCTGCTGCGCAAGGGCGACCAGCTGCTGCACCACCCCTTCCAGAGCTTCCGGCCGGTGGTCGATTTCCTCCGTCAGGCGGCGACCGACCCCGATGTGCTGGCGATCAAGCAGACCCTCTACCGGGTGGTGCCGGACAGCCCGATCGTCGAGGCGCTGGTCAAGGCGGCGCTCTCCGGCAAGCAGGTGGTGGCGGTGATCGAGCTGCGCGCCCGCTTCAACGAGGAGGACAACATCGCGCTGGCCAACCGCCTCTCCAAGGCGGGGGTGCAGGTGGTCTACGGTGTGGTCGGCTACAAGACCCACGGCAAGATGCTGCTGGTGGTCCGGCGCGAGGGGCGGCAAATCCGGCGTTATGTCCATCTCGGCACCGGCAACTACCACTCGATCACCACCCGCTACTACACCGACATCGGCATCCTCAGCGCCAATCCCGACCTGGGCGAGGATGTGCACCACCTCTTCCAGCAGTTGACCGGCATGGGCAAGGCGACGCGCATGAAGCGGCTGCTGCAGGCCCCCTTCACCCTCCACAGCGGCCTGATCGAGCGGATCAATCTGGAGGCGGCCAACGCCCAGGACGGCGGCAAGGCGCGGATCATCGCCAAGATGAACGGACTGGAGGAGCCGGAGATCATCCGTGCCCTCTACCGGGCCTCGCAGGCCGGGGTGGAGATCGATCTGATCGTGCGCGGCATCTGCTGCCTCCGTCCGGGGATCAAGGGGGTCTCGGAGAACATCCGCGTCCGCTCGGTGTTGGGGCGCTTCCTCGAACACACCCGCATCTTCTACTTCTACAACGGCGGCAGGCCGGAGCTGCTCTGCGCCAGCGCCGACTGGATGATCCGCAACCTGCTGCGCCGGGTGGAGAGCTGCTTTCCCATCTACGACCGCAAGATGGCCCGCCAGTTGATCCACGACGGCCTGCGCCTCTACCTGCAGGACAACTGCGGCTCCTGGCGGCTGCGTGAGGATGGCAGCTACCACCGGGTGCAGGCACGCAAGAAGCGGCGCAGCGCCCAGGAGATCCTGATGCGCAAGTTCGGCCGGCTGGGCTAGGGCGGCGCGCGCCCGCCCCGCTCCGGGGCCGGGCAGCGGCCGGTCGTTTGCACCGCCGCCGCTGATCGTTTCACAATCGATGCGCCGATCGCTACCATGCACCACCCTGTTGCGGCGGGGGCGCCGGTTCGCCCGATCTCTTACGGAAGGTTTGCATCATCATGGACGAGAGCCTCAACCCGGCGGTGCCGGTGCTGATCGAGGAGGAGATGAAGCGCTCCTACCTCGATTACGCCATGAGCGTGATCGTGGGCCGGGCGTTGCCCGATGCGCGTGACGGGCTCAAGCCGGTCCACCGGCGCATCCTCTACGCCATGCAGGAGTTGGGGTGCACCTTCGACAAGCCGTTCAAGAAGTCGGCGCGCGTGGTCGGCGACGTGATCGGCAAATACCACCCCCACGGCGACTCCGCGGTCTACGACGCTCTGGTGCGCATGGCCCAGCCCTGGAGCATGCGCCATGTGCTGGTCGACGGTCAGGGCAACTTCGGCTCGGTCGACGGCGATATGCCGGCGGCGATGCGCTACACCGAAGCGCGCATGAGCCGGCTGGCCTCCGAACTGCTGGCCGACATCGACAAGGATACCGTCGACTTCGGCCCCAACTACGACGAATCCCTCACCGAGCCCAAGGTGCTGCCGGCCCGCTTCCCCAACCTGCTGGTCAACGGCTCCCAGGGGATCGCCGTCGGCATGGCGACCAACATCCCGCCGCACAACCTGGGGGAGGCGATCGATGCCACCGTGGCGTTGATCGATGACCCCGACATCGACGACGATGCGTTGATGGAGCTGATGCCCGGCCCCGATTTCCCCACCGCCGGCTTCATCTACGGCCGACGGGGGCTGCGTCAGGCATTCCTCGGCGGGCGTGGTTCGATCACGATGCGGGCGCGGGCGGTGGTCGAGGTCCACCGCCGCACCAAGCGCGAGGCGCTGGTGATCACCGAGCTGCCCTATCAGGTCAACAAGGCGAAGCTGATCGAGTCCATCTCCCAACTGGTGCGCGAGAAGACGATCACCGGCATCTCCGATCTGCGCGACGAGTCCGACCGCGACGGCATGCGCATCGTCATCGAGCTCAAGCGCGACGAGATCCCCGAGGTGGTGCTCAACAACCTCTACAAACACACCAAGATGCAGTGCAATTTCGGCTGCAACTACCTGGCGCTGGTCGACGGCCAGCCGAAGCTGTGCGGTGTGCGCGAGCTGTTGCTCCACTTCATCGACCATCGCCGCCAGGTGGTGACCCGCCGCTGCCTGTTCGAGTTGGCCCGAGCCGAGGCGCGCGCCCACATCCTCGAGGGGCTGCTGATCGCGCTCGACAACATCGATGCGGTGATCAAGCTGATCCGCGGCAGCCGGACCGCCGCCGAGGCCAAGTCGGGGTTGATGGAGCGTTTCGGTCTGTCGGAGAAGCAGGCGCAGGCGATCCTCGACATGCGGCTGCATCGCCTGACCGGCCTGGAACGCGACAAGATCAAGGAGGAGTTCGAGCAGATCCGGCGGGAGATCGCCCGGCTCAAGGCGATCCTCGCCGACGATGCCCTGCTGATGGGGGTGATCAAGGAGGAGCTGGTCGCGGTGCGCGACAAATACGCCACGCCGCGCAGGTCGGAGATCGTGGTCGAGTCGGCCGAGCTGACGGTGGAGGATCTGATCACCGAAGAGGACATGGTGGTGACCATCTCCAACGAGGGCTACATCAAGCGCAACGCCGCCAGCCTATACCGCGCCCAGCGTCGCGGCGGCAAGGGCAAGCGGGCGATGACCACCAAGGAGGAGGATTTCGTCGCCCGGCTGATGGTCGCCTCGACCCACGATTACCTGCTCTTCTTCACCAACCACGGGCGGGCCTTCTGCCGCAAGGTCTACGAGATCCCGCAGGCCGGGCGGGCGGCGCGCGGCAAGGCGCTGGTCAACCTGTTGCCGGTGGCCAAGGGAGAGACCGTCGCCGCCACGCTGGCGGTGCGCCATTTCGACGACCGGCACTACATCGTCATGGCCACGCGCAAGGGGCTGGTCAAGAAGACGGTGCTCTCCGCCTACGGCAAGATCCGCTCGACCGGCATCATCGCCATCAACATGGAGGAGGATGACGGGCTGGTCTCGGTGGTTTGCACCGACGGCGATCAGGATCTGTTGCTGGCCACCAGCGGGGGAAGGGCGATCCGCTTCCACGAGCGTGAGGTTCGGCCTTCCGGACGCAACACCAAGGGGGTCACCGGCATCCGCATGCCGCGGGGGGATCGGGTGATCGGGCTGACCCGCGTGGCTGACCGTGCCACGCTGCTGGTGGTCTCCGAACGCGGCTTCGGCAAGCGCAGCCGGGTGTGCGAATACAAGCGGCAGCGGCGCGGCGGGCAGGGGGTGCTCAGCCTCAAGACCGGCGGCCGCAATGGGGCGATGGTGGCGGCGGTGCAGGTGGTCGACGAAGATCAGGTGATGGTGGTGACCAACCTGGGGCGGCTGGTGCGGCTGCGCATGAGCGAGGTGTCGGTGATCGGCCGCAACACCAAGGGGGTGACGCTGATCCACTGCCCGGACGAGAACGAGCGGGTGATCGCGGTGGAACGGATGCCGGAGCGCGACGATGGCTCTGAGATCTCCGATGCGGCCGGTGACGAGAAGGGCGGCGGCGACGGCGGGGCGCATGGGGAGGCATCGGCCGGGAGGGGCGGTGCGCCCGGCTCGATGCAGGGGGAGCTGGATCTGGGATGATCGATCGCGGCGCGCTGCGGGGTGATGCCGCGCGGTTGGAGCAGGCGTTGGCCCGGCGCGATCCGGCGCTGGTCGCCGAGGGCTCGCCCTGGCGGAGGGCGCTGGCACTCGACGGGGTTCAGCGGGCGCACAAACGGCGGGCCGAGGCGCTGCAGGCCGAGCGCAACCGGGTCTCCCGGGAGATCGGCCGGAAGAAGCGGGCCGGCATGGAAGCATCCGAGGAGCTGGCCCGGATGGCCGAGGTGGCCGGGGCGATCAAACAGGCCGAGGCCGAGGCGCGGGCGGCGGAGGCGGAGTTCGCCGCGCTGCTGCTGGAGATCCCCAATCCACTGCACCAGTCGGTGCCCGACGGGGTCGACGAGTCGGATAACGTGGAGTTGCGCCGCTGGGGGGTGCCGCGCGGCGATGTGGTCCCCCCCCATTGGGAGATCGCACCGGCGTTGCTCGACTTCGATGCCGCCGCGCGCCTTGCCGGCAGCCGCTTTTCGGTGCTGCGCGGCCCGCTGGCCCGGCTGGAGCGGGCGTTGATCCAGTTCATGCTCGACCTGCACACCACGCGCCATGGCTACGAGGAGGTCTGGGTGCCGGCGATCGTCAACCGCGAGACGATGACCGGCACCGGCCAGTTGCCCAAGTTCGAGGAGGATCTCTACCGCCTGGCTGATGAGGGGCTCTACCTGATCCCGACCGCCGAGGTTCCGGTGACCAACCTCTACCGCGATCAGGTGCTCGATGGCGAACGGTTGCCGATCCGCCACTGCGCCTGGACGCCATGCTTCCGTCGGGAGGCGGGCTCCGCCGGCAAGGATGTGCGCGGTCTGATCCGCCAGCACCAGTTCGACAAGGTGGAGTTGGTGCAGCTCATCGAGCCGTCGGAGGCGCTCGACCGGCTGGACGAGCTGACCGGCCACGCCGAGGCGGTACTGCAGGCGCTTGAGCTGCCGTACCGGGTGGTGGCGCTCTGTGCCGGGGATGTCGGCTTCTCGGCGGAGAAGACCTTCGATCTGGAGGTGTGGTTGCCGGGGCAGCAGGCCTTCCGCGAGATCTCCTCCTGCTCTTCCTTCGGTCAGTTTCAGGGGCGGCGGGCGCGGATCCGCTACCGCCCCTCCGCCGGCGCTCGGCCGGAGCCGGTGGCGACGCTCAACGGTTCCGGGTTGGCCGTCGGCCGTACCCTGGTGGCGCTGCTCGAGAACGGCTGGCAGCCGGACGGCTCGGTGCGGCTGCCGGAGGTGCTGCACTCCTACATGGGCGGCATGGAACGGCTGCCGGCGGAGGTGTTGCGGTGAACCGCTACTATGTCACGACGCCGATCTACTATGTCAACGACACCCCCCATCTGGGCCACCTCTACACCACGGTGGCCGCCGACGTGCTCGCCCGCCACATGCGGATGTGTGGTCGCGACACCTTCTTCCTCACCGGGGTCGACGAGCATGGGCTGAAGGTGCAGCAGGCGGCGGAGGCGCGCGGGGTGGCGCCGATCGCGCTGGCCGACGAGGTGGTGGCGCGCTACCGCGATCTCTGGCCCCGTTTCGCCATCTCCAACGACGATTTCATCCGCACCAGCTCCGAACGCCACAAGGCGGCGGTGGCGGCGATGTGGCGTCGGCTGGCCGAACGCGGTGCGCTGTACAAGGGGATGTACGAGGACTGGTACTGCGTGCCGTGCGAGACCTACTGGACCGAGACGCAGCTGATGGAGCACGGCGATGACGGCCGCTGTCCCGACTGCAACCGGCCGGTGGAGCGGGTGCGGGAGGAGTCGTGGTTCTTCCGGCTGAGCGACTACCAGCAACGGCTGCTCGACCACTACGACAGCCATCCCGACTTCATCGCCCCGGAGGTGCGACGCAACGAGGTGCGCAGCTTCGTCGCCGGCGGGCTGAACGACTTGTCGGTCTCGCGCACCACCTTCGACTGGGGCGTGCCGGTGCCCGACGATGCGGGCCATGTGGTCTATGTCTGGATCGATGCGCTGACCAACTACCTCTCGGCGCTGGGCTTCCCCGACGAGCAGAGCGAGCGGATGCGCTTCTGGCCCGCCTCGGTCCACCTGATCGGCAAGGACATCCTCCGCTTCCACGCCGTCTACTGGCCGGCGATGTTGATGGCCGCCGAGCTGCCGCTGCCCGAGCGGATCTTCGCCCACGGCTGGTGGACGGTCGACGGCGAGAAGATGAGCAAGTCCAAGGGCAATGCGCTGGCCCCCGAGAAGATGCTCGATCGTGCCGACGCCGATGTGTTGCGCTACTTCCTGTTGCGTGAGGTTCCCTTCGGCCAGGACGGAGACTTCTCGTTCGCGGCGCTTACGCGGCGCTACAACAGCGAGCTGGCCAACGATCTGGGCAACATGCTCAACCGTTCGCTCTCCATGCTGCACAAGTACCGCGGCGGCGTGATGCCGGAGGTGCGGCGGGAGGAGGAGGCCGATCGTGCATGGATCGCCGACATCGAGGGGATGCAGCGCGAGGTGGATGAACTGATGGTGCGACAGGCGTTTCATCTGGCGCTGGAGCGGATCCATCAGGTGGTGCGCCACGGCAACCGCTACGTCGAGGAGAATGCGCCGTGGACACTGGCCAGGTCGGGCGACGATGCGCGGCTGGATTGCGTGCTCTACCATCTGATCGAGGGGCTGCGGCTGGTGGTGTTGCAGCTCTCCCCGTTCATGCCGGGCAAGTGCGCCGAGATGATGCGGCAGATCATGGGGGATGGTGCCCCCCTACCGCCGATGACCCTGGCGGAACAGGGGGGATGGGGGTTGCTCTCCCCCGGCCACACCTGCGCCAGGCCGAGGCCGGTCTTCCCCCGGATGGAGTAACGGGCAGGCCTTGACGCCGAAGAAGCTGCTGGCCCGCTACTTCCCCGACCCCGAGTCGGTGCGGAACCACAAGCATCTGCGCTGCTTCGGCACCCTGCTGGCCAACCCCGGGCTGTGGCACGTCAACCGCTGTTCGGTGGCACGGGCCTTCGCCGTCGGGGTCTTCTGCGCCTTCATTCCCGTTCCGTTCCAGATGGTCCTGGCCGCCGGCGGGGCGATCCTTTTCCACTGCAACATCCCCATCGCCGTGGCGCTGGTCTGGCTGACCAACCCGATCACCATGCCGCCGGTCTTCTACTTCTGCTATCGGGTGGGGGCGTGGCTGCTCGGCCTGCCGGCATCGGAACTCCCCTTCGAGGCCAATCTCGATTGGCTGGTGCATAGCATGATGCAGGCGTGGCAGCCCTTCCTGCTCGGATGCCTGATTTGTGGTATTGTTTTTGCTTTGCTATCCTGGTGTGCCATCCACATCGCCTGGCGGGCGATGGTGGCACACAAGTGGAAGCGAAGGAGAGGTTGATGTTCATCACACAAACCCGGCAGCGCAACGTCTGGTCGTTCATCGTCGATGCCATCTCCGAGGCGGTGGGGGAGCCGTTCGTCATCCGGCAGCGGATGAAGGTGAGCGGCGGGAGCATCTGCTCCACCTTCAAGGTGGACGACGGCACCACCGCCTATCTGGTCAAGCTCCATCGAGCCGAGGCGCTCTGGGCCTTCGAGGCGGAACGCGCCGGGCTCGACCTGCTGCGGGCGGCGAGCGGCGCGCTGCGGGTGCCCGAGGTGGTCTGCACCGGCAGTGCACAGGATCGCTCCTGGCTGGTGCTGGAGTTCATCACGCTGCGTCCGGTGACCGATGAGAGCGCCGCCCGGCTGGGGGTGGCGCTGGCCGAGGTGCATCGCAAACTGGGGCCGCACTACGGTTGGGATCGGGACAACGCCATCGGCTCCTCACGCCAGGTCAATACCCCCGACGATCGGTGGGCCAGTTTCTTTCGCGAGCAGCGTCTGGCCCGGCAGTTGAAGATGGCCGAGGAGAACCGCCTCGATATCGCGCTGTTGCGCAAGGGAGAGCTGGTGCTGGAGGCGTGCGACCGGATGCTGGAGGGGCATCAGCCCAAGCCGTCGCTGCTCCACGGCGATCTCTGGAGCGGCAATCTGGCGGTGGACGGCGAGGGCCGGGCGGTGTTGTTCGATCCGGCGGTCTACTACGGCGATCGCGAGTGCGATCTGGCCATGACCCGCCTCTTCGGCGGGGTGCCGGACTCCTTCCTGCGCGCCTACCACGACACCTGGCCGATCGACCACGGCTTCGAGCAGCGGCTCCACCTCTACAACCTCTACCACCTGCTCAACCACGCCAACATGTTCGGCGGCGGCTACGTCCGGCAGGCGGAGAAGGCGATGGACCGTATCCTGATGTCGGTCTAGGCGGTGCCGACGGTCACCTTCCTCCCCTCCGGACGCAAGATCGAGGTCGCCAAGGGGGCCCGGCTGCTGCAGGCGGCGCTCGATCACGGCATCGAGATCCCCCACTCCTGCGGCGGCAACCTGGCCTGTACCACCTGCCATGTGATCGTGCGCAAGGGCAACTGGTGGCTGCCGGGGCCGAGCCCGGACGAGGAGGAGCTGCTCGATGCGGTGGTCGATGTGCAATCCAACTCCCGCCTCGCCTGCCAGGTGGAGGTGACACGCAACATCACCGTGGAGATCCCCTCCTGACCGGGGTGATGGCGGCGGCGCTGCCGCCGCAAGGGCGCTGAGTCTGGCTCTTGCCGATCCTCTTTCGCTGGCAGTTCCTCACGCTCTCGATGCGGCTGTTGCTGGTCCAGGCGGCGCTGCTCTCCCTCTTCGTGGTGATCGAGGCGTTCGACAAGTCGCGCCTGCTCGGCCACCACGGCATGACCGTTCCGGTGCTGGTGGAGTATATCCTGCTCAAGGCGCCGATGATGGTGGCGGAGTTCATGCCGCTGACCCTGTTGATCGCCTCGGTGGTCCATCTGCTGCTGATGGCCCGCCACCGCGAGCTGGTGGCGCTCCACGCCGGCGGTCTGGGGCTGGCCAAGGTGGCGTTGCCGATGGCGGCGGTGGCGCTGGCCGGCATGGGGGTGATGGTGCTGCTCGACGAATGGGTGACGCCGGTGACCAACGTGCGGCTCAACTACATCGAGCGGGTCCATGTCCACGGCCGCGAGCCGGAGGAGGGGAGGCGGATGCACTGGTACCGCGACGGCAACCGCTTCTTCCGGATGGCGCCGCGCGGCGATGGGTCGATGCGCCTGCTGGTGATCGAGACCGACGGCGCCGGACGGTGGCGGCGGCGGATCGACGCAGGCCGTGCGCGCTACCGGGAGGGTGTGTGGCGGATGCGTGACGTGGTGATCAGCGCGCCTGATGCGCACGATGGTGTGACGGTGACCCGACTCGACGCCATGGAGCTCCCCGCCGGCAACGGCGGGCCGCAACTGCGCCGGCCGTGGCCCAACGAGATGAACAGCCTGGAGCTGTTCCGCTTCGCCCGGCGGCTCGATGCACTCGGGCTGGAGAGCGAGGGGTACCGCTACGCGCTCCATCGGCGGATCGCCCACCCCTGCTCCTGCCTGGTGATGGCGGTGGTGGCGCTCGCCTTCTGCGGCCGGCCACGGAGCGGCCGTGGGGTGGGGGAGTACCGTGCGTCGTTGGGGGCGCTGTGCTTCGGCCTGCTGCTCTACATCAGCGGCAACGCCGTCTCCATGCTGGCGGGCGGGGGGCGGCTGCCGCCGGCCTTCGCCGCCTGGTTGCCCGATCTGCTCTTCGGAGGTCTGGCGGTGTTCCTGCTGTTGCAGCGGATGGAGGATTGAATCGGAACACGTCCACGGACGGACGCGGACGGTTTTTTGCGATTCGATCGTGGGGACCGCCTCTGCAAGAGGGGGGATGAGGGCGCAGCCGGACCCGGTGGCGTACGCCGGCCCCGATGCCGCCGCGAAGAAGGCCCAGCCCGGATCGTGTTCGGGCGGGAATCGGGAGGGGCGGTGCGCTTCGGGTGCTCCTACGCCCCCCGCGAAGCGGTCGTCAGCCCTGGCACTCCTTGCGGAAGAGGCAGGGATCGACGGCGCAGTTCTTGATCCGACCGAAGCAGTCGTTGTTTCCCTCGGCACGCTGGATGGCGTGGATCAGGTCGGCCTTGCGCATGGCGTGGGCACCCTTGATGCCCAGCGCCTTGGCCATGGTGATGAGGAAGGCCTTGGTCACTTTCTTGTTGCTCACGGTGAGACTCCGTCGGGGAAGGAGAGGAGATTCCCCCAGGAATGGCAGGGGGTCCGGAGAGGGGCGCCGAACCATAGCGGCCGGGGGGAGAAGTGCAAGTCGGCAGGCTGGATGTTCCGTATCGGCGGCCGGTTCTGCGTTGCCGTTCCCGTTCCCCCGTTATGCAGCGGTGCGGCGGGCATTGATCCGGTTGACCAGTGCGAGGATCAACCCCAGCGCGATGAAGGCGCCCGGCGGCAGGATGAACATGATGACCCCGGGGTAGTCGGCGCCGAGCAGGTTGATGCCGAAGAGGCTCCCTTTGCCGAGCAGCTCCCTGAGCGCGCCCAGGGTGACCAGCGCCCCCGTAAAGCCCAGCCCCATTCCCAAGGCGTCGATTACCGCGTCGGAGAGGCGGTTCTTGCTGGCGAAGGCCTCGGCGCGGCCGAGGATGGTGCAGTTGACCACGATCAGCGGGATGAAGAGCCCCAGCACCAGGTAGGTGTCGTGCATCCAGGCGTTCATCGCCATGCCGGAGACGGTGACGAAGGAGGCGATGATGGTGATGTAGGTCGGGATGCGCACCTCACGCGGCACGAAGCCGCGGATGAGCGAGACCGCGCTGTTCGATGCGAGCAGCACCGCCAGCGTGATCACCCCCATCCAGAAGCCGTTGGCGGCGGTGGTGGTGACGCCGAGCAGCGGGCACATGCCGAGCAGTTGGGCGAAGACGGCGTTGTTGTGCCACAGCCCGTCGAACAGGATCGCCCGCCTGCCTCCGGCGGTGGGCAGGGGTGTTGCGCTGGCGGCGCCGCCGTGGTGGCCGGGGGAGGGCATCGCCGCTACAGCGCGTTCAGGTTCTGCCGTGCCACCTGGTAGTCGGGATCGATGCGCAGCGCCTGCTCCAGTTCGGCACGGGCGCGGTCGCGGTCGTAGGGGCGGTTGCGTTGGTAGTAGGCGACGCCGAGGTCGTTGTGGTAGAGGGCGCTGCCGGTACAGAGGCGGACGCTGTTCTGCAGCAGGTAGACCTTCCGTTCGATATCGCGTGTCTTGAGCGCGGCGTTGTATTGCCGTTCGGCGGCGGCGCAATCGTCGAAGCTGCGCGGCGCGGCCTGCGCCGGCGGCCGGGCGTTGCCCTTGCCGATCTGCTTGCCCAGCAGGTAACCGCCCAGGGCGCCGATGATCGCGCCCTGACCTGCGCCGCCGCGGCGGTTGACCTGATGGCCGATGACCGCACCGGCACCGGCGCCGATCAGGGCGCCGAGCACGCCGCTGTCGGCCGCCGTCGCCGGCGCGGGCAGGGAGGGCAGGGCGAAGAGCGCCAGCACGGCGGCGGCGATGCGTGGGAGGATGGGGACAGAATCCGTCATGATCGAGTCGCAAAACGTCCGTCCATGGAGCCTGCAGCATCACGGTGGATCGAGGCGTCTGCTCGACCCCTTCGGATCTGGCGGCCGCGGCTGCGGCCGCAGGCCCGGCACGCTGTACCGCAGCCTCCTTGCAGCGGCGTGGCCGGACGCAGGGGAATGGTCCCACGGGTCCGTGCCGCTGTCAACCGGATGCCGCCCCTCCGACCGGGGGCGGCGCGCCATTCTCAGGTCCCTTCGGCCCGGCTAGCATTGGGCGGTGGTGATCGACCCCGAAGAGACGGCGCATCTTCCGCCGCCGGGTGTTCCCGGCTGGTGGGCCGCCCGCAGTTGGCGGCAGCGGCTCAACGTGATGCTGTTCGATTTCACCTGCCGTATCGGGCGGATCGTCAACTACACCATCGGAGTCTTCATCCTCTCGGCGGTGCTGATCTCGATGACCGACTCGGTGCCCTACTACCACGACCACTACGCCCGGCCGTTGGGGCTGTTCGAGGATCTGGTCACCTTCGTCTTCGCCGTGGAGTATCTCCTGCGGGTCTACTCCGCCCGGCGCCCCTTCACCTACATCTTCAGCTTCAACGGCATCGTCGATCTCACCGCCGTCCTGCCGCTGCTGATCGGCGAGGACTCGACGCTGGTGATCCGGCTGCTGCGTGTGGTCCGCCTGATCAAGCTGACCAGCTATCTGCCGGCGCTGACCGCCCTCTTCCGCTCGCTCACCGACGTGGTGCATCTGATGCTGGCGGTGCTCTCGGTCATCATCCTGATGTCGCTCTTCGCCGGCAACCTGATCTACATCGTCGAGCCGGAGACCTTCCATACCGCCTTCGAGGGGGCGTGGTGGAGCCTCGTGACCATGAGCACGGTGGGGTATGGCGATCTCTACCCCACCACGGCGGCGGGGCGTCTGATCGCGGTGGCGGTGATCCTCTCGGGCATCACCATGTTCGCCATGGCCACGGCGGTGGTCTCCGTCCGGGTCGGGCGCCACCTCTACGAGCAGATCCACTGCCCCGCCTGCAACCACAGCGTGGCCGAGGATCACATCTACTGCCCGCATTGCGGCATCAGGCTGGAGATCGGTGATCCGGTCGATGAGAAGCCCGATTTCCATCGACGGGACAGAGGGGTTGAGGCGGCCGCCGGTCGGGCGGAGGCTCCGCGGGGGGAGGCAACGCAATCGGATCGGAAATGACGACTTCGCAAGAAGTCGGCATCCGCGACCAGGATGGTCGCGCAAATCCGGAGGTTGCGCATGCAAGCGACGGATTTGTAAGGCGATCGAAGAGCGCGCTCTTCGATCGCCGTCAAGCAAAAAGTCCACGGACGGACTTTTTGCGATTCGATCAGGAGTGATGGTTTCGCAAGAAAGCATCATCGCGGCCAGGACGGCCGCGCAAATCCGAAGCTTGCGCATGCAAGCGACGGATTTGTAAGGGGATCGAAGACCGCGCTCTTCGATCCCCGTCAAGCAAAAAGTCCACGGATGGACTTTTTGCGGTTCCATTAGGAGTAACCGACCACCATGACCGTTTCCACCATCCGCGAGGCATTGACCTTCGACGACGTGCTGCTGGTGCCGCAGGCCAGCTCGGTGCTGCCCGGCGCCGTCGATCTGACCACCCGCTTCACCCGCAGGTTGCGGCTCAATATCCCGATGGTCTCGGCGGCGATGGACACGGTGACCGAATCCTCCACCGCCATCTGCCTGGCGCAGGAGGGGGGGATCGGGGTGATCCACAAGAACATGAGTGTGCACGAGCAGGCCCGGGAGGTGCGGCGGGTCAAGCGGTTCGAGGCGGGCGTGGTGCAGGATCCGCTGACCGTCACGCTGGGGATGACCCTGGAGCAGGTGCTGGCGCTGTCGCACGACCACGGCTATTCCGGCTTTCCGGTGCTCGATGGCGACGGCAAGGTGTGCGGCATCATCACCAACCGCGACATCCGTTTCGAAACCGATCTGGGCAAGCGGGTGGCCGAGCTGATGACCCCGAAGGAGCGGCTGGTCAGCGTACCGCCGGGGACATCGGCGGAGCAGTGCAAGGCGCTGTTCCACAAACATCGCATCGAGAAGTTGCCGATCATCGACGAGTTCGGCCGGTTGCAGGGGATGATGACGGTGCGCGATCTGGTCAAGTCGACCACCCATCCCAACGCGGTGCGCGACGATCACGGCCGGTTGCTGGTGGCGGCGGCGATCGGTGTCGGTGAGCGGGAGCTGGCGCGGCTCGAGGCGCTCTGCGCCGAGGGGGTGGATGCGGTGGTGGTCGACACCGCCCATGGCCATTCGGCCGGGGTGATCGGCCAGGTGCGCGAGATCAAACGGCGCTACGGCGACGGGGTGCAGGTGATCGGCGGCAACATCGCCACCCCTGAGGCGGTGCGCGATCTGGTCGACGCCGGAGCCGATGCGGTCAAGGTGGGGATCGGCCCGGGATCGATCTGCACCACCCGCATTGTCGCCGGGGTGGGGGTGCCGCAGCTCACCGCGGTGATGGAGTGCGCCCGGGAGGCGGAGGCGGCCGGCGTGCCGGTGATCGCCGACGGTGGCATCAAGTTCTCCGGCGACTTCGCCAAGGCGATCGCCGCCGGCGCGCGCACGGCGATGTTCGGCTCGATGTTCGCCGGCACCGAGGAGGCGCCCGGGGAGAAGATCCTCTACCAGGGGCGCACCTTCAAGGCCTATCGCGGTATGGGGTCGATCGGCGCGATGGAGCGCGGCAGCAAGGATCGCTACTTTCAGGGCGATGTCGACGAGGCGATGAAGCTGGTTCCGGAGGGGATCGAGGGGCGGGTTCCCTACCGCGGGCCGCTCTCAGAGGTGATTCATCAGCTGGTCGGCGGGCTGCGGGCGGCGATGGGCTACATCGGTGCTGCGTCGATCGAGGAGATGCACCGGCGCGCCCGTTTCGTCCGGATCACCGGCGCCGGCCTGCGTGAGAGCCATGTCCACGACGTGACGATCACCAAAGAGGCGCCCAACTACCGGCAGGAGTAGCCCGATGGAGCGGTTGCTGATCCTCGACTTCGGGTCGCAGTACACCCAGCTGATCGCGCGGCGGGTGCGTGAGGCCCGCGTCTATTGTGAGATCCACCCCTGCACGGTGGGGCTCGATTTCGTCCGCGACTTCGGCGCCCGTGGCATCATCCTCTCCGGCGGGCCCGCCTCGGCGCTGGCCGAGGATGCTCCGACGGTCGATCCCGCGCTGTTCGATCTCGGCGTGCCGGTGCTCGGGATCTGCTACGGCATGCAGTTGATGACCCGCCTGCTCGGCGGCCGGGTCGGACACGCCGAGCGGCGCGAGTTCGGCCGCGCCCATGTGGTGATCGACGACGCCTCCGACCTCTTCGCCCCCTGGCGGGGGGCGGCGGAGATGGAGGTGTGGATGAGCCACGGCGACCGCATCGAGCAGCCGCCGGCCGGCTTCGTCACCGTCGCCCATACCGGCAACGCCCCCCACGCGGCGATCGCCGATCATGGCCGGCGGCTCTTCGGCATCCAGTTCCATCCCGAGGTGGTCCACACCCCGGAGGGGGGGGCGCTGCTCTCCCATTTCGCCCGCGTGATCTGTGGGTGCAGCGGTTCGTGGACCATGGGCTCCTACATCGAGCGGGCCAGAGCCCGGATCCGCAAACAGGTGGGCGGGGGGCGGGTGCTCTGCGCCCTCTCCGGCGGGGTCGACTCCACCGTGGCGGCGGTGCTGATCCATGCGGCGATCGGCGATCAGCTCGTCTGTGTCTTCGTGGACAACGGACTGTTGCGCCTGGGCGAGGCCCGGCAGGTGGAGGAGCTCTTCCGCGAGCAGTTCCACATCCCGTTGCGGGTGGTTGACGCCGGCGACCGCTTCCTGGCGCGGCTTGCCGGGGTGACCGATCCCGAGCGAAAGCGCAAGATCATCGGACGGGAGTTCATCGCTCTCTTCGAGGAGGAGGCCAGGCGGATCGGCCGGGTCGATTTCCTCGCCCAGGGCACCCTCTACCCCGATGTGATCGAGTCGGTCTCCTTCAAGGGGCCGAGCGCGGTGATCAAGAGCCACCACAACGTCGGCGGCCTGCCGGAGCGGATGCGGCTGGAGCTGGTCGAGCCGCTGCGCGAGCTGTTCAAGGATGAGGTGCGCGAGTTGGGGCGCGAGCTGGGCATCAGCGAAGAGATCGTCGGGCGTCAGCCGTTCCCCGGGCCGGGGCTGGCCATCCGCTGCCTGGGAGCGGTCGATCGGGACAAGCTGGATCGGCTGCGCCGGGCCGACGCCATCGTGCTGCAGGAGATCAAGGCGGCCGGCCTCTACCACCGCATCTGGCAGAGCTTCGCCGTGCTGCTGCCGGTGCGCTCGGTCGGGGTGATGGGGGATGAGCGCACCTATGAGGAGTGCATCGCGCTGCGTGCGGTGGAGTCGACCGACGGGATGACCGCCGATTTCGCCGAGCTTCCGCATGCCCTGCTCGCCCGCATCGCCAACCGCATCATCAACGAGGTCAAGGGGATCAATCGCGTGGTGTACGACGTGACCAGCAAACCGCCGGGGACGATCGAATGGGAGTAGCAATGGTGCGGAGGAGGGGGCTGGCGGCGCTTTTTGGAGCGGTGGTGGCGGGTCTGTCCGCCCCCCCCGCGGACGCCGAACGGCTCGACGCGCTGGCGGCGGTGGTCGGCACCGGCGCGATCACCTGCTATGAGTTCGAACAGGCGGTCGACACCATGATCCGCCAGTTGAAGATGGCAGGTTCGCCGGTGCCGCCGCGGCCGCAGGTGGAGCGGCGGGTATTGCGGGCGAAGATCGACGAACAGCTCCAGTTGCAGCGGGCGCGCCAGTTGAAGCTGAAGGTGGACGATGACGAGATCGAGCAGGCGATGGCCGAGGTCGAGCAGCGCAACAACATCCCCGCCGGCTCACTGCCCGACGTGCTCAGAATGCAGGGGGTCGATTTCGCCGACTATCGGGAGCAGTTGCGCAGGCAGTTGCTGATCAACAAGGTGGTCGATGTCGATCTGCGCAGCAAGATCCAGGTGAGCGAAGAGTCGATGCGTGAGTACTACCGCAAGTACCTGGCCAATCCCGAGCCGATGCGGGAGGTCCGTCTGGCGCGCATCCTGCTGGCGCTGCCCTCCGAGCCGACACCGGAGCGGGTGGAGCGCGCCCGTCGCCGGCTGGAGCGGATCAGGCGGAGGATCATCGGGGGGGAGAAGATCTCCGCGCTGGCGCCGCTGCTCTCCGACGGGCCGCGCGCCTCCAGCGGCGGCGATCTCGGCTGGCACTTCCCCGGTGCGATGCCGAAGCCGTTGCGCAAGTTCCTCGAGGGGCCGGTGGGGTCGGTCAGTGCTCCGATCCGTCTTGCCGACGGCATGAACCTGATCCAGATCACCGATGAGCGGTGGCACAAGCCGAAGGTGGGCAAGCCCTACGACGAGGTGCACGCCCGCCATATCCTGCTGCGGATCCCGGAGGGGGCCGACGAGGCGACGCGGGCGCGGATCCGCTACCGTGCCGAGCAGATCGCGCAGGAGATGAAGAAGGCGAGCGACGAGGAGTTCGCCACCCGGGCGAAGGAGATCTCCCAGGGGCCGAGCAGCGAACGCGGAGGCGATCTCGGCTGGTTCCGCCGAGGCGAGATGGCCAAGCCCTTCGAGCAGGCCGCCTTCTCGCTGCCGGTGGGGGGGACCAGCGGTGTGGTCGAGACCTCCTTCGGGCTGCACATCATCCGCGTGGTGGGACGGCGCCATGTCGATCCCAATGCCTTCGAGGTGCACAAGCCGAAGATCGAGCAGCAGCTGCGTGCACTGGAGTTGCGCGATCAGATGCCGCGTTGGCTGGCCTCGTTGCGGCAGAATACCGTGGTCGAGCGCAGGAGCTGCGGTGTGGCTCCGGACCACACCCCGCATCACGCATCCGGCGGGAGGAGCGCCGCCCCGGCCGACGGCTGAACCGGCCGTTCCTCCTGCTCCACCCGTCGCCAGACGCCGCCGCGCAGCAGGCCGGCGAGGTCGAAGATCCGCTCATCGAGCCGCAAGGAGGCATCGGGCGAAGGCTTTGGCAGGCCGCATGCGCCGGTCTCGACGATCAGCCAGCCGCCGGGGCGCAGCCAGCGCGGCGCCTCATGCAGCAGCCGCCGGAGGATGGAGGCGCCATCCTTCTCGTCGGTCAATGCCATGCGCGGCTCATAGGCCAGCTCCGGCGCCAGCGCCGCCAGCTCGTCGCGCGCCACGTAGGGGGGGTTGCACAGGATGGCGTCGAAGGGCGGGGTCGCCGGCGGCAGGGCGGCGAAGAGATCGCCGTGGTGCAGGCTGACGCGCGCCTGCAGGTCGTACGCGGTGATGTTCTCCCCGGCCAGCTCCAGTGCCTCCTTGGACAGGTCGCAGCCGTGGACGGTGGCGTGGGGATACTCCATCGCCATCGCCACCGCCAGGCAGCCGCTGCCGGTGGCCATGTCGCACAGGTGAAGCGGGGCTTGGCGCTCGGGCAGCCGGGCGAGCAGCGCCTCGATCAGCAGCTCCGTCTCCGGCCGGGGGATCAACGCGCGCCGGTCGCAGCGGATGCGCTGCTTCCAGAAGTGGCGGTAGCCGAGGATGTAGGCGATCGGCTCGCGCCGGGCGCGGCGGGCGACCATCGCCTCCAGCCGGTCGGCGGCCGTCGGGGGAAGCGGCTCTTCCATCCGCATGATCAGCGCCTCGTGGCCGAGGCCGCAGGCGGCCTGCAGCAGCAGGCGGGCGTCGAGCGCGGCGGTCTCGCAGCCGGCCTCGATCAGCCGCTCGGTCGCGGCGGCGAGCGCCCGGCGCAGGGTCGGCTGCGGGCGGTCGCTATCCGGCCTTGGAGCCACCGGCCATCTGCGCCGCCTGGTGGTGGGCGAGCAGCGCTTCGACCAGTTCGTCCAGCTCGCCGTCGAGGATCTGCTCCAGCTTGTAGAGGGTGAGGTTGATCCGGTGGTCGGTCACCCGCCCCTGGGGGAAGTTGTAGGTGCGGATCCGCTCGGAGCGGTCGCCGCTGCCGACCATCCCCTTGCGCTCCTCGGCCCTGGCGTCGCGCGCCTCCCGTTGCAGCTTGTCGAGCAGCCTGGCCTGCAGCACCTTCATCGCCTTGGCGCGGTTCTTGTGCTGGCTCTTCTCGTCCTGGCAGGTGACCACGATGCCACTGGGCAGGTGGGTGATGCGCACCGCCGAGTCGGTGGTGTTGACACACTGCCCGCCCGGGCCGGAGGCGCGGTAGACGTCGATGCGCAGCTCCTCGGGCCGGATCTCCACCTCCACCTCGTCGGCTTCGGGCAGCACCGCCACCGTGCAGGCGGAGGTGTGGATCCGACCCTGGGTCTCGGTGGCCGGCACCCGCTGCACGCGGTGGACCCCCGATTCGAACTTGAAGGCGGCGTAGGCGCCGGCGCCGGAGAACTGGGCGACGATCTCTTTGTAGCCGCCGATGCCGGTCTCGTTGGCCGAGAGGATCTCACGGCGGAAGCCGCGCCGTTCGGCGAAGCGGCTGTACATGCGGAAGAGGTCGGCGGCGAACAGCGCCGCCTCCTCCCCGCCGGTACCGGCGCGTACCTCGAGGATGACGTTGCGTTCGTCGTTGGGATCCTTGGGCAGCAAGAGCAGCGTCAGCGACCGCCGCTGCTCCTCCAGCGCCCCCTTGAGCCGCTCGATCTCGTCGGTGGCCAGCGCCCGGAGCTCGCCGTCGCACTCGGGGTCGTCGAGCAGAGCGCGATTCTCGGCCAGCTCCCGCTCCAGCGCGCGCAGCCGTTCGATCGCCGCCACCACCGGCTCGAGCTGTGCATACTCCCGGGAGAGCTCGGTGTATCGCTTGGGGTCGGCGGTGATCTCCGGATCGGCGAGGTCGCTCGTCAGCGCACGATGGCGGCGGAGCAGCTCATCGAGGTGTTGCGCGTTCATCCCCCTCCCGTGGGTGTGCAGGGGCGATTCGTCCCCCGGCGGCGGCTCTGGTTCGCCCGTCTCCACCCTGCGACTCCTCCCGGACGGGGTGAAGGTCGAAGAGGGTGCGGGCCGCCCCCATCAGCATGTCCCCCTCGATGTCCTCGGGCAGGTGCTTGAGCGCGCTCAGCGTGGGGTGGAGCAGCCGCTTGGTCAGCGCGATGCTGAAGCGCTCCACCGCCTGCATCTGCGCCTCGTCGAGCCCTTTCAGGTGGCGGGCGGCCTTGGCCAGCTCCTCGCGGCGCGCGGCGTCGCTCTGCTGCTGGATGGCGCGGATCAGCGGCACCGACTCCAGCGACTTCAGCCAGTTGAAGAAGCGAGCCGCCTCCTCGTCCAGCAGATGGGCGGCCTGCAGCGACTCCCGTTCGCGCTGTGACCGGTTGCCGTCGGCCACCTGCTGCAGGTCGTCGACGTCGAAGAGGTAGACGTCGTCGATCTCGTCGATGCGCGGATCGATGTCGCGCGGCACGGCGATGTCGAGCAGCAGCATCGGCCGGCCGTGCCGCTTGTCGAGGGCGGCCTCGATCATGTGGGGCATCAGCACGTAGGTGGAGGCGCTGGTGCTGGAGATGACGATGTCGGCGGCGTCGAGGAAATCCCCCAGCTGATCGAGCGTCAAGGCGTGGCCGGCGAACCCGGCGGCGAGCGCCTCGGCGCGGGCCAGCGTCCGGTTGGCGACGAGGATGTGCTTGCAGCCGTGGCTGTAGAGGTGGCGGGCGGCCAGCTCGGCCATCTCGCCGGCGCCGAGCAGCATCACCGTCTTGTTCTCCAGGTCGCCGAAGATCTGCCGGGCCAGCTCGACGGCGCAGGCGGCGACGTTGACCGACTGACGCCCGATCGCCGTTTCGCTGCGCGCCCGTTTGGCGGCGGCGAAGGTGGATTGGTAGAGGCGGTGGAGGATGTGGCCGGCGGTTTTGGCGTTGAGCGCCTGGTCGTAGGCCGCCTTCACCTGCCCCAGGATCTGCGGCTCGCCCAGCACCAGCGAATCGAGCCCGGCGGCGACGCGGAAGATATGGCGCACCGCCTGCTCGGTGGTGTAGGAGTAGAGGTGGGGCTGGATGGCGGCCAGGGAGACTCCGGCCCGGTCGGCGAACCAGCGGTGGGCGATGGCGATGGCCGCCTCGGGATTGTGGGTGACCAGGGTCATCTCCACCCGGTTGCAGGTGGAGAGCAGCAGCGCCTCGCGCACCGCCTCGTGGTCGACCAGCCGGCGCAGCACCTCCGGAATCTCGGCCTCCGGCGTGGCCAGCCGTTCGCGCAGGGTGATCGGGGTGGTTTTGTGGTTGAGGCCGATGTGGCAGATGCGCATCGGATCAGCCCTGCTCGACCAGGGTGAGGGGCACCGGCCTCAGCCCGGCGGAGGGGTGGTCGCAACAGGCGGCGGTCAAGTCGAGCCTTCCCTTGGTCGCGACATCGAGCAGAAGCAGAAGCTGGCCGTCCTGTTCGTGTTGCACCTCGCGGTAGAGCGCTTCGGACGGATGGGCGCGGTGGCAGAGCCAGATGCCTTCATCCGGTCTTCGGGCCTCCTCCTCCGGCGGCCGGATCCGATCGATGCAGCGGTCGGCGCTGATGTGGAACCGCCCCCGCAGGATCGCCCGGTCGTTCATGCCGGTCAGGCCGTAGTGCATCAGCCGCTGGGCGGCGGTGCGGGTGATGGTCAACGGTGCTCCGGCGTCGCAATGGGCCATTGGCGAATCTTCCCCTCTTCCCCCGCCCCGGTCAACGCGCCGGCGCGGCGTTGCGCCCTCCTTACTGGGGGCTACTGGGGGGCGCGCTCCAGCAGCCGCCGGATGCCGGTGGGAAGGGCGACCTCGTCCGGGTGGACCCACCGCCCCGGGGGATCGGGCGGAGCATCGGTGCAGAGGAGATAGAGGTGGAGCCGGCGGTGGGTGAGGCGGTGGAGCAGGTCGGGGCGGCGATCCGCCGTCGGTGTGATCGGCTCGATCGGCGGTGTCCACATGCCGCCCCAGATCGCATCCGCCGGGCGCCGCACCATCCAGATGCCGCGCTCGGGATGGCGGTGGATGGAAACGCGCCAGTGCAGATCGCGCACGGCCGCTCCAGCCCGCGCCGGCGCGGGCTGGAGCGGCCGGTCGGCGCCGGCGCAAACGGGCCGCAGCGGGCAGGCGCCGCAGGCGGCGGTGCGCGCCCGGCAGAGGGTGGCGCCGAGCTCCATCATCGCCTGGTTCCACTCGGCGGGGTCGGGCGCGCGCCCGATGGCATGTGAGGCCAGCCGCCACAACGTGCTGTCTGCGGCCGTTGCGGCATCATGCCAGCGGGTCAGCACCCGGCGTACGTTGGCGTCGAGCACCGGCCGGCGTTGTCCGAAGCAGATCGAGGCGATGGCGCCGGCGGTGGAGCGACCGATGCCGGGCAGGGCGAGGATCTCGGCGAACGCTTCGGGGAAGCGCCCGTGATGGCGCTGCATGATCTGCCCGGCCGCGGCGTGGAGCAGCCGCGCCCGCCGGTAGTAGCCCAGCCCCTGCCACGCCTTGAGCACCTCCGCCTCGTCGGCGGCGGCCAGCGTCGGTAGGTCGGGAAACCGCGCCAGCCAGGTATCGAAGCGGGGCAGCACGGTGGCCACCTGGGTCTGCTGCAGCATGACCTCGGAGATCCAGATGCGGTAGGGGTCGCGGGTGCGGCGCCACGGCAGGTCGCGTCGGTGGCGGCGGTACCACGCCGGCAGCGCCGTCTCCGGATCGGTGTCGTATTGATCAGAGTGCAAAACGTCCCTCCATGGACGTGTTGCGATTCGAAGCGTCACATGCCACGGAAGACGAAGCCTCCGGCCACCACCTCGAAGGTGAGGAAGAAGCTGGCCCGATCCAACCCCCAGGCCGAGGGGAGCGGGCGGAAGGGGGCTGCGTCGTGGATCGCCCGGATCGCGCTGTCGTTGAGCGCCGCGATCGGGCTGGGGCGGAGGATCTCCACCGCGGCGAGCGAGCCGTCGCGGTCGATGCTCAGCTTGAGCAGCACGCGGCGATCCTGCTCCGGGTGGTCGGCGTAGTCGGCCTGTCCGGGGCGCCACTGCTCCTCGAGCGCATCGACCAGCGCGTGGGCGTAGGAAGCGTACTTCTCCTCGCGGGTGTTGATCGGGATGTTGGCCTCGCGCCGGGGGAGGTGGCGCGCGCGGGTGCGATCCCGTTGCGGGGAGCGTCGGGCGAAGGGGAGTGCCGATGGCATCAGTTGCGCCAGCGGGATCGGCCGCAGCATCGGCTTGGGTTTGGGCGCCGGCTTCGGCGGCGGCAGGGGCTCGGCCTTTTTGTGTCGGTGCAGTCGCGGTTGCCTCTGCTCCGCCTTCGGTGCCGGCTTGTTGCGCCGTCTCGGGGTCGGCAGCGGCGGGACGCGCGGTGCGGGCAGCGGTCGGGGCGGGGACGGCGGTTGCGGGCGTGGGGTGACCTGTGGGGCGCGGGCGATGCGGTCGATGGTATCGTGCAGCTTGGGTGCGGCCCCCTTCACCGTCTGGTTGGCGATGATCCGCGCCTGGTCGTTGCGCAACCTCTTCTGCCTTTTCGGCTGTTGGAACAGCACCACATCCATGATCCGGGGCTCGCGCCGCACCTCTTTGGGGGGGTGGCCGTGGCGCAGGCCGATGATGGCGATCAGCAGCAGGTGGAGCAGGATGGAGGCGATCAGGGCGCGCAGCAGCAGCGGATCACGGCGGCGCCACCGGGGGAAGGAGGGGGGCAGGGCGGTCGCGTTCACAAGGCGCAATGCTAGGGCGAAAGGTGGCGATCCGCCCGAAACGGTCGTCTCACCTCACGGCCGCCAGTCGGGCGTCGATGTAGCCGGCGATCACCCCGTTGATCCAGCCGGTGGCGGTGGAGAGCAACAGCAGCGGCGGCAGCAGGTAGAAGAGGGCGCGCTGTTGCACGATCAACGTCTCGACCACCGCCACCTGGGTCGCCATGTGGGCGACGGCGCCGGCGAGGCTGATGCCGACCGGCGAGAGGCCGCAGCGCAGCCGCCACAGCGCAGCCATCACCGCCGCCGCGACCAGTGCCGCGACGAGGCTGACCAGGAAGGTGGGGGTGAGCAGCGTGCCGAGGAATAGTGCGCCGAGCACCACCCGGGCGAGGGCGAGCGAGAAGGCGGCGCGGGCGCCGAGCATGGCCAGGGCGAGCAGGGTGCCGATGTTGGCCAGCCCCGGCTTGAACCACGGCCCGAGCGAGGGAAGCAGCGACTCGAACAGCTGCAGTGCTGCGGCGAGCACCAGCAGTGCCAGCCAGCGGTAGCGCCGCCGGAGCAGATCGAGCCGCTCCGCACCACTACTGGCCGAGGGCATCGAAGGGTGGTTGGCGGTCGGCGCGACCAATGATCAGCACCGAGATGCGGTTGGGCAGGCAGACGATCATGTCGCCGCTCTGACGATGCACGCCGCTGGCCACGCACTGCTGGCTGCCGCACGGGGCATGGATCATGCGCACCCCCTCCGGCGCGATGGAGATGCGGGCCGAGCCGAGATCGCCGGTCACCTCCACGATGCGCGCCGGTGTGCCCGGTTGCGGATATGGGTAGCGGGCGATCAGTCGGTTGCCGTGGTAGATGCGCACGCTCTGCGGTAGCGCGGCGGCCTGTTGCGCGGCCAGTCGGAATCCGGCGGCGATGGCCAGCAGCACCAGCAGCAGCAGGATGCGGTCGGCACGGTTGCCCAGGGGTGAGAAGGAGGGGGAGGCGTGGCCGCGGCGCGGCCCCAGGCTCACGACAGAAGCGGCGCGATCACCAGCGAGACGATGGCCATGACGTTGATCAGGATGTTCATCGCCGGGCCGCTGGTATCCTTGAACGGGTCGCCTACGGTGTCGCCGACCACCGTCGCCGCGTGTACCTCCGACCCCTTGCCGCCGTAGTGGCCCTTCTCGACATGCTTCTTGGCGTTGTCCCAGGCGCCGCCGGCATTGGCCATGGTCAACGCCAGCAGCACGCAGGAGAGCAGCGCGCCGCCGAGCATCCCGCCGAGCGCCTCGGCACCGAGGCCGAAGCCGACCACCACCGGCGCGCCGACCGCGAGCAGCCCGGGCAGGATCATCCGCTTGAGCGCAGCAGTGGTGGCGATGTCCACGCAGCGGTCGGTGTCCGGCCGGGCGCTTCCCTCCATCAATCCCGGGATCTCACGAAACTGGCGGCGGATCTCCTTGATCATGTCGAAGGCGGCGTCGCCCACCGCGGTCATGGTGATCGAGCCGATGAAGTAGGGCAGAATGCCACCGAGGAACATGCCGATCAGCATGCGCGGGTTGGTCATCTCCAGCGTGAAGCCGGGGCGGTGGTGGGCGACGGTCTGGGCGTAGGCGGTGATGATGGCCAGCGCGGCCAGCGCCGCCGCGCTGATGGCGAAGCCCTTGCCGATGGCGGCGGTGGTGTTGCCCATCTCGTCGAGCGAGTCGGTGATGCGGCGGGTCTCCTCGCCGAAGCCGGCCATCTCGGCGATGCCGCCGGCGTTGTCGGCCACCGGGCCGTAGGCGTCGATGGCCATGGTGATACCGACGGTGGCCAGCATGCCGACCGCCGCGATGCCCACGCCGTAGAGTCCGCACAGCTGTGACGCGGTGAAGATGACCACGCAGATGGTCAACACCGGCAGCGCCACCGACTCCATGCCGGTGGCCAGGCCGGTGATCATCACCGTGGCCGGTCCGGTCTCCCCCGATTTGGCGAGGTGGTCGACCGGCTTACCGCCGGTGTAGTACTCGGTGACCAGCCCGACGACGATGCCGCCGATGGCGCCGGCGAGCACCGCCCCCCACACCGCCGGGGTGATGCCGGAGGCGGCGATCACCGCGAAGGCGGCGACGATGAAGAGCACCGCCGCGCCGATGGTGCCGATGCGCAGCGCCACGTCGAGCCGCTTGTCGGCGTTGCGGTTGACCAGCGCGATGCCGAGCAGCGAGCAGACGATCCCGGCGGAGGAGAGGGCCAACGGCAAAAACATCAGCGCCTCGCGCCTGCCCAGGGGTGCGACCGCCTCGACGGTCATGGTCGAGGCGATGGCGATGGAGGCGATCATCGCGCCGCAGTAGGACTCGAAGATGTCCGAGCCCATGCCGGCGACGTCGCCGACGTTGTCGCCGACATTGTCGGCGATCACTCCGGGATTGCGCGGATCGTCCTCGGGGATGCCCGCCTCCACCTTGCCCACCAGATCGGCGCCGACATCGGCGCTCTTAGTGTAGATGCCGCCGCCGACGCGGGAGAAGAGCGCCACCGAGGAGGCGCCCATACCGAAGCCGTGGATGGCGTGCGCCGTCTCCGGATCGCCGCCGAAGAGCAGGTAGAGGCAGCCCAGGCCGAGCAGGCCGAGCGCGGCCACGGTCAACCCCATCACCGAACCACCCATGAAAGCGACATTGAGCGCACGGGCCGAGCCCTCGCCGTGGGCGGCCACCGTGGTGCGCACGTTGGCCTGGGTGGCGGCGAACATGCCGCAGTAGCCGGCCAGTGCCGAGCAGCCGGCTCCGAGCAGAAAGGCGAACATGGTCGCGGCCCCCAGCGGGGAGAGCCACAGCGCGATGGCGATCGCCGCGGCGAAGAAGAGGAGGATGGAGTATTCCCGTTTGAGGAAGACCATGGCGCCTTGATGGATCGCCCGGGCGATCTCGACCACCCTGCCGCTGCCGGCGGGCAGGGCCATGATCCTGCGGTAGTAGTAGTAGGCGCAGCCTAAGCCGACGATGCCGAGAAGTGGGGGAAGAAGTTCCGTCATCTGCTACCTGATCGCAACAAGTCCGTCCATGGACTTTCCGGCCGCACGGGAATCGAAGAGCGCGGCCTTCACTGTTGAGCGAAGCCCCGATCAGCCAGACCGAACTGCGCCATCGCAGCGGCTACCGTCCGCCCTTCGGCGGCGTCACCCCATGTGGCGGATCAACGCGTCGCCGAACTCCGAGGTGGAGAGCCTGGTCGCCCCCTCCATCTGACGGTGGAAGTCGTAGGTCACCGTCCTGGCGGCGATGGTGGCGCTGATCGCATGCAAGATGGCGTCGGCGGCCTCGTGCCAGCCGATGTAGCGGAACATCATCTCGCCGGAGAGGATCACCGAAGAGGGGTTGACCATGTTCTTGTCGGCATACTTGGGCGCGGTGCCGTGGGTGGCCTCGAAGATGGCGTGGCCGGTATCGTAGTTGATGTTGGCCCCCGGCGCGATGCCGATGCCGCCGACCTGCGCGGCCAGCGCGTCGGAGAGGTAGTCGCCGTTGAGGTTGAGCGTGGCGATGACGTCGAACTCCGCCGGTCGGGTCAACACCTGCTGCAGGGTGATGTCGGCGATCGCATCCTTGATCACGATGCCGTTGGGCAGCCGGCACCACGGCCCGCCGTCGATCTCTTCAGCATCGAACTCCCGTTTGGCCAGCGCATAGCCCCAGTTGCGGAAGCCGCCCTCGGTGAACTTCATGATGTTGCCCTTGTGCACCAGGGTGACGCTCTTGCGCTTGTTGTCGATGGCGTAGCGGATCGCCGCGCGGATCAGCCGCTCGCTGCCTTCGCGCGACACCGGCTTGATGCCGATGGCGCTGCTCTCGGGGAAGCGGATTTTGGCCACACCCATCTGCCGCCGCAGGAAGTCGATCACCCGGCGGGCATCATCGCTCTCGGCCGGCCACTCGATGCCGGCGTAGATGTCCTCGGTGTTCTCGCGGAAGATGACCATGTCCACCGCCTCGGGGTGCTTCACCGGGCTGGGGACGCCGGGGAAGTACTTGACCGGCCGCAGGCAGACATAGAGATCGAGCTGCTGGCGCAGCGCCACGTTGAGCGAGGTGATGCCGCCACCGATCGGGGTGGTCAGCGGCCCCTTGATGCCGACCAGGTATTCGCGGAAGCCCTCCAGGGTTTCGGCGGGCAGCCAGCCGTCGTCCCGCCGCCCGGAGCGCTCCCACGCCTTCTCACCGGCGAAGAGCTCCATCCAGGCGATCTTGCGTCGATCGCCGTATGCGGCGGCCACCGCGGCATCGAGCACCCGCTGCGCCGCCGCCCAGATGTCCCGCCCAGTGCCGTCCCCTTCGATGAAGGCGATGATCGGCTTCTCGGGCACCTGCAGCCGGCCATCGCGGCCCATGGTGATCTTCTCGCCGAACGGCGGGGGGGTGACGCTCTGGCTCATCGGTCGGGTTTCCTTTCCTCGGAGTGTTGATGGAATCGCAAAAAGTCCGTCCGTGGACTCTTTGGCTGTACGGCGATCGAAGAGCACGCTCTTCGATCCTCTTACAAATCAATCACTTGCTTACGCAGGCTCTTGATTTGCGCGGCCGTCCATGGTCGCGATGATGGCTTCTTGCGAAGCCGTCATTGTTGTTGCATGCGGGTGGCGCGACGTTGTTGCATGCGGATGGCGCGACGGGCCAGGTTGCGGGCGACACGGGCCTTGGCACGGGCCTCGTCGAAGCGGTGGCCTGCGAGCAGCAGGCTCGCCTGATGCAGAGCGGCGTCGGCCTTCTTCACCATCCCGGCCGCGGCGCTCTCCGCGGGGGGGTGGAGCCGGTGGGCCGCCTGCAGCGCCGCCCGCGCCTCGGCCATCATCTGTACCGGCGGCTGGTGTTTGACACAGCCGGCGGCGATCAGCAGGGCGGCGATCAGCAGGGGGTATCGGGCCATCGGCCGACCGTCCCGCTCAGCGCTGCTCCAGCTTTTGCAGGAAGTCGTAGACGAAATCGTTGAGCTTGGTGGTGGTCTCCTCCAGCCTTTTGGCTGCGGTCAGCATCTCCTGCGATGCCTCCCCGGTCTCCTCGGCGGCGCGGGTCACATCGGCCATGTTCTCAGTCACCTGCACCACCGAGTCGTTGGCGTTGGCGATGCTGGCGGCGATCTCCTGGGTCGCCTCCTGCTGCTGGTCGGCCTCGGAGGTGATCTGCCCGGTGATATTGACCACCTCGGCGATGGTGTCGGCGATGGCGTGGATCGCCTCGGTGCTCTGATCGCTCTCCGCCTGCAGCCGCTTGATCTGACGCGAGATCTGATCGGTGGCCTGCGCCGTCTGGTTGGCCAGGTCCTTCACTTCGCCGGCCACCACGGCGAAGCCGCGCCCCGCCTCGCCGGCGCGTGCCGCCTCGATCGAGGCGTTGAGCGCCAGCAGGTTGGTCTGCTCGGCGATCTCGGAGATCAGCTCCACCACATCTCCGATCTCCTTGGTCGCCTTGCCCAGCTCGCCGACGGTGGCGCGGGTGGCGTTGGCCTGCTCGATCGCCCGGTTGACAATCTTGCCCGCCTCGACGATGTGCTCCCCCTCGAGCGCAATCGAGGCGGTCAGCTCCTCGGCGGCGGCGGCGACGGTGCCGACGTTGTTCGCCGCCACCTGCGCCCCCTCGGTCGAGCTGGCCGCGCGGTTCTTCGAGTTCTCCGCGCTTTCGGCCAGATGGCCCGCCTGCCGCTCGATCGCGCCGGAGACCTGAGCCATCTCCTCCACCACCCCCTTGATCCGCTCCTCGAAGTCGGCCAGCGCCTTCTGCGTCTCCTGCGCCTTGCGGGTGAAGTCGGCCACCGAGTTGAGGTTGGCGTTGACCGCATCGCCGGTGCGCTTCATCTCCAGCGAGAGGCCACGGGTGTCGACGCGGCGATCGAGATCGCCTCTGCTCATCGCCTCGAGGCTGGAGGTGATCTCCATCATGAAGGCCTCCATGTTGTCCCCCAGCCGGTTGATCCGGTGGGAGAGCTGGCCGATCTCGTCGTTGCACATGATCGGCTGCACCCGGGGCGCCATCAGCCTGTGGGCCCATTCGTCCATCACCGCCAGCAGCCGGCTGATGCGGCGGCCGATCACCGTGTTGAAGGTGATCTGGGTGATCAGCCCGACCAGGATGACGGCGACGATCATCCCCCAGAGGTTGTGCAGCATGTCGCCGATGCCGGCGTCCACGCCGGTGAAGCGGCGGTCCATCTCATCCTTCTGGAACTTGACCACCCGCGAGAGCGAGCCGACCAGATCGTGCCCCTTCTCGTTGAGCCTGGCGATCGCCTCCGACAGCGCCTTGGCATCTCCCGCCTCGCGCGCCTCGCCGACCGCATCGGCCAGCTCGACCAGGTTGTTGAACTCGGTGGCCACATCCTGCAGCCGGCCGAGCGCCGCCTGGATGTTGTCGTTCATCTCCATGTCGCCGTAGCGGTTGAGCATCTCGCCGATGTCGTCGTAGAACTTCTCCACCACCGTATCGGCGTCGTCGCCGATCTTCTCGTCGCCGGTTGTGGCGGCCAGGGCCAGTTGGTTCTGCGCCTCGAGCACATGCATCTGCAACCTGGTGGTGGCCATGATGTCGCCGATCGACGACTCCTTGGCCTCGTGCATCTCCACGGTCACCTCCTTGGCTTCGTGGATGGAGAGGAGGGTGAGCCCGACGATGACCAGGGTGATGAAGGTGAAGGCGATGGCGGTCATCCGGCGCAGCGGGATGCGCAGCGGGAAGCCGATCAGCCCCTCCTCCCTCAGGATCTTTCTGCATTTGCGCATCAACTTCATCGGGTACCCCCCGTCGGTCTGCGGTCGTTCAACCGGCCTGCTTCGCCGCCTCGGGATGGGCCAGGGCGTAGAGCGGGCTCTCCCGGTACATCTTGTCGATCTGCTCCGGCGTCAGCCGGGCGCGCTCCTCGAGCGTCCCTTCGGCGGCGGAGAGGCTCTTGTAGAGGGCGTCCATCTCCTGGATCTTCTCCCGAGTCATCTTGCGCCGCACGGCGAAGTAGCCGGTGATCCGCCCCTCGGCGTCGCGCTGCGGGGTCATGGTGACGTCGACCCAGTAGGTGTCGCCGTTCTTGCAGCGGTTCTTCACCTGGCCGCGCCACTCCTTGCCCTGCGCGAGGGTGTCCCAACACCAGGCGAAGGCGATGCAGGGCATGTCGGGGTGGCGGACGATGCTGTGGGGCGCGCCGACCAGCTCGTCGGCGGAGTAGCCGGAGATGCGGCAGAAGACGTCGTTGGCGTAGGTGATGACCCCCTTGAGGTCGGTCTTGGAGCAGATCCACTCGTCGTCACGCATCGAGTCGTTGACCTTGTTGGTGACGGGAAGATTCACGCGCATGGACGACCCTCCTTGGGTTGATCGGGCTGCAACCATACGTGAAGGCGGCGCAACTTCAACACCCCGAACGGCCGGGGGAAATGGAGCCCGGCCGCCGTCTTGGCCGCCGACGACAGGGGCTCCTCCGCATCCATGCGGCGGCGGGCGGAGCCCATTGTTGCGCATGGGATGCTAATCCTCCATGGCTTCCAGCCAGTTGGGCAGATCGGCGCTGTTCAGGACACTAACCCCGAGCTCCCGGGCACGGGTCAGTTTGCCCCCCGCCCGCTCCCCGGCGATCACCAGATCGGTGCGGGCGGAGACCGAGGAGGAGAGCGCCGCGCCCAGGGCGCGCAGCCGCTGCTCCAGCGCGCGCCTGCTCCACCCTTCGATGGTACCGGTGACCACGATCCGCCTGCCGGCGAGCGGTCGGGGGGCGTCGGCGCCCCCTTCGGCCACTTGTGGACGCACCCCGAGCCCGGCCAGCTCGTCGAGCAGGCGCCGGTTGCGCGGCTCGGAGAAGAAGTCCCGGATCGCCCGGGCCACCGCCTCGCCGATGCCGTCGATGGCGGTGAGCGCATCGATCGGGGCCGCCTGCAACCGCTCCAGCGAGGGGAAGCGGCCGGCCAGCGCACGGGCGGTGGCCGCGCCGACGTGGCGGATGCCGAGCGCGAAGAGAAAACGTTCCAGCGGCCGGCTCTTGCTCGCCTCGACCGCCTGCCGCAGATTGGCGATCTTCTTCTCGCCCATCCCCTCCCATTCGGCGATCCGGCTCCACGGCAGCCGGTAGAGGTCGGCGATCGAGGTCACCATCCCCTCGTCCACCAGGCGGGTCAGCAGTTTCCTACCCAGCCCGTCGATATCCATCGCCTCGCGCGAGACGAAGTGGCGGCAGTGCTGCAGCAGTTGCGCCGGGCAGGAGATGTTGTCGCAGCGGATCGCCACCTCGCCGGTCGCGCGCCGGGTGCGGGCGCCGCAGGCGGGGCAGGTCTCCGGCGCGTCAGGTGGTTCGGCGCGCGTTCCCTCCCGGCCGAGCGAGCGGACGATCTCCGGGATCACCTCGCCGGCGCGGCGCACCACCACCCGATCGCCGGGGCGGACATCCTTGCGCCGCAGCTCGTCGATGTTGTGCAGTGTTGCGTGGGTCACCGTCACCCCGGCCACCGCCACCGGATCGAGATCGGCCACCGGCGTGAGCACGCCGGTGCGCCCCACCTGCCAGCGGATCGCCGCCACGCGGGTGGTCGCCTCCTCGGCGGCGAACTTGCGCGCGATCGCCCAGCGCGGCGCCCGGGCCAGCGCGCCGACCCGCTGCTGCTGCGCGAAGTCGTTGAGTTTGAACACCAGCCCGTCGATGTCGTAGGGGAGGCTGTGGCGCAGCTCCCGCTCCCAGCGGGCGACCAACGCCACGATCTCGTCGATGGTGGCGCACTTCTGCCACGGCTGGACCGGAAGGCCACACCCCCGCAGCCAGGCAAGCAGCCCCTCCTGATTGGCCGCCGGGATCGCCTCCAGCCCCGCGCCCACCGCGTAGGCGAAGAAGCGCAGGCCGCGCCCGGCGGTGACGCGGGGGTCGCGCTGGCGCAGCGAGCCGGCGGCGGCGTTGCGCGGGTTGGCGAACGGGGCGGCGCCCTCCGCCCGGCGCTCCCGGTTGAGCCGGGTGAAGGTGGGGCGGTCCATCAGCACCTCGCCGCGTATCTCCAGCTCCGGAGGGGGCTCGCCCCGCAGCCGCCAGGGGATGTCGGCGATGGTGCGGGCGTTGGCGGTGACATCCTCCCCCTGCGTGCCGTCACCGCGGGTGGCGGCGCAGACCAGCCGCCCGTCGATGTAGGTCAGGTTGACGGCCAGCCCGTCGATCTTCGGCTCGACGACGTATTCGCAATCGGCTCCGTCGCCGAGCAGGGTGCGCAGCCGCCGGTCGAAGGCGGCCATCTCGGCGTCGCTGAAGGCGTTCTCCAGTGAGAGCATCGCCACCTTGTGGCGGCGGGGGGTGAATCGGGTTGAAGGCGGCGCGCCGACCGTCTGCGTCGGCGAATCGGGAGGGATCGGCAGCCCCGCCTCCGTCTCCAACCGTTGCAGCCGGCGCAGCAGCGCGTCGTACTCGGCGTCGCTGATCGTCGGTGCGTCGTCGATGTAGTAGCGGTGGTTGTGCTCCTGCAGCTGCCGCCGCAGCTCGATGATCTCCCGCTCCAGCCCTCCGCGTTCCGCCACCCGGTCGGGATCCGCTGCGGGGGGGCTATTTCCTCGGCGGCTGGACCACGGCGAAGACCTGGTCCCCCTTGCGGTCGATCAGTACGCGCAGTGCCTCCCCCTTCTCCAGCAGCCGCTCGAAGCGGCGGAAGTCGCGCACGTCGTCGATCGGCGTGCCGTTGATGCGGTAGATGACGTCCCCTCGCTCCAGGCCGGCGCGTGCCGCCGGCGAGCCGCGCAGCACCCGCTCCACCACCACGCCGTGGTCAACGCGGGCATGCAGCCGCTCGCGCGTGTCGCGATCGAGGGTGGAGACCGCCACCCCCACCGGGTGGCGTCCGCCCGCCGCGCCGCCCGGGGTGGTCTGATCCTCGGGCATCTCCTCCAGCTCCACCGGCAGGTCGAGCAGCCGGCCGTCGCGGATGATGCGCACGATCACCCGGTCTCCGGGGTGGTGGCGGGCGATGCGGATCGGCAGATCGTGTGCATGCTTCACCGGCTTGCCGTCGAGCGCCACGATCACGTCGCCGGCGCGCAGACCTGCGCGGTCGGCGGCGCTGCCCGCCTCGACCTGCGGCACCAGTGCACCCTCGCGGTTGGGCAGGCCGAGCGCCTTCTGCGTCTCCTTGTCGATGTCGGCGATGACCACGCCGAGCCGGGCGCGCTCGACATGGCCGGTCCGTTTGAGATCGTCGAGCACCGAACGGGCCAGGTTGATCGGGATGGCGAAGCCGATGCCGTTGCTGCCGCCGCTGCGGGTGATGATCGAGGTGTTGATGCCGATCACCTCGCCCTCGATGTTGAACAGCGGCCCTCCGGAGTTGCCCGGGTTGATCGCCGCGTCGGTCTGGATGAAGTTGTCGTAGGGGCCGGCGCCGATCACCCGCCCCTTGGCCGAGACGATGCCGGCGGTGACCGTCTGCTCCAGGCCGAACGGGTTGCCGATGGCCACCACCCAGTCGCCGACGCGCAGCTTGTCGGAGTCACCCATGGTCACCGGCCGGAAGTTGTGCCCCTCCACCTTGATCAGGGCGACGTCGAGCTTGGCGTCGGTGCCGATCACCTTCGCCGGCAGCTCGGTCTCGTCCTTGAGCTTGACCATGATCTCGTCGGCGCCCTCGATCACATGGTTGTTGGTCAGGATGTAGCCGTCGCGTGAGATGATGAATCCAGAGCCGAGGGCATGGGTCTCCCGCGGGGGCATCTGGTTGAAGAACTGCTGGAAGAACTGGTCGAACGGCGTGCCGCGGAAGGGGGAGGGGCCGAAGCCGTGGCCCGGCAGGCGGGGGCGCACCAGCTTGGTGGTGCTGATGTTGACCACCGATCTGGACTGGGCGGCGGCCAGGTCGGCGAAGCTGTTCGGCAGGGCATGGGCGGCCGGCGCCGGAAGCAGGACCGGCAGGGCGGTGAGGAAGAGCAGCGGTGCAGGTCTCACGATGGCATCCCCTCTTCGTGTCGGTTGGGCGCAACCCTTGGCCTTTCCGGGTGAAGCGTCAATGAAGCGGGGGGCTCTCGTGCCCTTTGCCCCCGGAAGGCGGCCCGCAGCGCGCCACCATGCGGATGGCGCCGGTCGGATGGATGGCGCGGGCGGCCCGCCAGGCGGCGGCGACCCCCGCGCCGGCGCCAAGCAGAAAGGCGGGGTTGGCCGGCAGATCGAGTGCGCCGGCCGTCCAGACGGCCAGCCCGCCACCGAGAAAAAGCGCGGTCAGTGGCAGTCCGTAGAGCAGCAACGCGGCGATCAGCAGCGTGCGGTCGGGCAGCTCCACCTCGACCAGATCACCCGGCACCGCCCCGAGGGTGTTGGTGGTGCGCAGCCTGAGCGTCCGCGTGCTCCACGCGCCCAGCGTCGAACAGGAGGACTCCCCGGCACAACCGCCGCAGGCCGACTGACGCACCCCCTGCAGCAGCGCCGTCGTGCCCTTGACGGCGATCACCCGCAGCCTGCTGCGCACAGCTACATCCAACCCGATTCGCGCAGCGAGACGACCATCTTCCCGGCGACGATGAAGTGGTCGAGCAGCTGCAGCTCGAGCGGTTCGGCCGCCTGGGCGATGCGGCGGGTGATCGCGCGGTCGGCCTCGCTCGGCTGCGGAGTTCCCGCCGGGTGGTTGTGGAACAGCAGCATGCCGCGGGCGTCGAGCTCCAGCGCCCGCTTGAGCAGGTTGCGCGGGTAGACGGCGGCGCGATCGACGGTCCCCTCGAAGAGGATCTCGCTGGCGATCGGGTGGTGGCGCTGGTCGGTGAAGATGGCGCCGAAGCACTCCATGGTGCGCCCCTGCAGCAGCAGGCGCAGGTGGTCGCGCACCCGCTCCGGCCGGTCGAACACCGGCCGCTCGGGGAGCCCGGATGCGAGATAGCGGCACGCCGCCTGCCGGATCAGGCGCAGAAAGGAGGCGGCCTGCAGCCCCATCCCCTCCTCCTGGCGCAGCTCGTCGAGGCCGGCGTCGAACACCCCGGCCAGTGTGCCGAAGCGGGCCAGCAGTCGCTTGGCGATCGGCTTGACGTCGCGCCGCGGGATGGCGTAGGTGAGCAGCAGCTCGATCACCTCGTAGTCGTGGAATCCAGCCAGCCCGTGCTCCAGCCAGCGCGCCCGCAGCCGTCGGCGGTGGCCGTGGACGCTGGTGTCGGCGGCACTATTCGGCATTTTCCCTCCAGCGTCGGGCGAGGTAGCGACGAAGGCCGGGGGTCTGGTGGATCTGGCCGTGGCCATCGACCACCATCCCCTCCATGCCCAGCCGCTCGATCAGCGGCAGGCCGGCCGGGCCGAGAACGAACAACGCCGTGCTCCAGCCGTCGGCGCGGGTGGCATCGTCGGCGATCACCGTGGCGCTCATCGCCCGTCGCGCCGGCCGGCCGCTGGTCGGGTCGAGGATGTGGTGGTAGCGCCTGCCGTGGACGATGACGAACCGTTCATAGTCGCCGGAGGTTACCACGCTGCGATCTCCTTCCAACTCGAGGGCGGCGACCACCGCGCCGGGCCGACGCGGATGGCGGATGCCGATGCGCCATTTGCGCGCGCCGTGGCGGCCGAGGATGCGCATGTCGCCGCCGGCGTTGATGATGGCGTTGGCGATGTGGTGTGCCTTGAGCACGGCGATGCCGCGGTCGATGGCGTAGCCCTTGGCGATGCCGCCGAAATCGAGCCGGCAGCGGGGATCGCGCCGCCGCCAGCGGTCGCCCTGCCGGTCGAAGCAGCGGCGCGGCGGGCGCTGTGCGGCGATCTGCCGGGCGGTGGGCAGCGGCCGGTTGCGCGGACGGTCGGAGGAGAAGCCCCACAGCGCGTTGAGTCCGCCGAGGCCGGGGTGGAAGGCGCCGCCGCTTTGGCGCTGGATCTCGATGCTGATGGCCAGCAGCCGGCCCACCTCGTCCGGCAGCGGGGCTTCGTCCCGGTTGAAGCGGCGCACCGGGCTGTCGTGGGCGGTGGTGAAGCGCGCCTCCACCCGGCCCATCTCGCGCGCGGCGGCGGCGATGGCCCGCTCGGCCGCATTGCGCGGCGCGCCGAAGATGGTGAACTCGACCAGCGTGCCCATCATGTAGCGTGTCTGGTGGACCGGCGGCGGCGCATCGGCGCTGCAGCCGCCGAAAAGCAGCGCGGGGGAGAGGGTGAGCAGGAGTATGAACGAACGCATCACGGCGCCACTCTCACCGCCTGCGGCTTGCCGCGCCACTCCGGCGGGGGTAGGATGAGCTTCGGGTCGGATCGCCAACGGTTCGACCTGCGGGGCGTTCCGCCCGAGGGAAGGGACAGGCACGGTCGCCGCCTTTCCCTGACAAATCAACTCCACGGAGGCATCCGCATGCCGATCACCATCACCCCGGCCGCCGCCGAGAAGATCGCCGCGCTCAAACAGCAGGGCTATCAGGATATGCATCTGCGCATCTTCGTCAGCGGCGGCGGTTGCTCCGGCTTCCAGTACGGCTTCACCTTCGATGAGGCGATCAACGAGAACGACACCATCGCCGAGTCGGGCGGCGTCAAGCTGCTGATCGACGCCATGAGCCTGGAGCTGCTGCGCGGCGCCGAGGTCGATTACCGTTCGGATGTCAACGGCGAGTCGTTCGTCATCCGCAACCCCAACGCCGCCTCGACCTGCGGCTGCGGCAAGTCGTTCACCCCATCCGAGCGCGGAGGTTGCGCCCACGCGGGATAGCCCGGCGAATGGTGCAAGCCGGGTGCCGGGTGGTTACCGCGGATGAACGCCTTGGAAGTCGATGAGTTGCGCAAGTGCTACCGCCCCGGGCGGGTGGCGCTGGAGGGGTTGTCGCTCACCGTGGCGCGCGGCGGCTTCTACGCCCTGCTCGGCCCCAACGGCGCCGGCAAGAGCACGCTGATCAACATCCTGGCCGACACCGTCCGCCCCACATCCGGGCGGGTGCGGCTCTTTGGCGACGATCTGTTCCGCCACCGCATCCGCTGCAAGCGGCGGATGGGGGTGGTGCCGCAGGAGGCGGCCTTCGACCCCTTCTTCACCCCGCGCGAGATCCTCTCCATCACCAGCGGCCTCTACGGCTGCAGGCCCGATCGCCGCTGGATCGAGACCCTGCTCGATGCGCTCGATCTGGCCGCCCACGCCGACAGGAACACCCGCCAGCTCTCCGGCGGCATGCGCCGGCGGCTGCTGGTCGCCCAGGCGCTGGTGCACAGGCCGGAGCTGGTCATTCTCGATGAGCCGACCGCCGGCGTCGATGTCGAGCTGCGGCGGCGGCTGTGGGAATTCATGCGCCGGCTCAATCGCGAGGGGACCACCATCCTGCTCACCACCCACTACCTGGAGGAGGCCGAGCAGCTGTGCGACGGCGTGGCGATCATCGACCAGGGCCGGCTGCTGACCGCGGGTGCGATGCGTACCTTGATGGAGCAGGTGGCGACCAGCTGGCTGGTGCTCTCGTTCGGGCAGAGGGTGGCGCAGGCGGCGCTGGCGCGCGAGCCGCGGCTGGCGCCGTTCGGGCCGGAGGCCGACGGGGAGGGGCGGCTTCGGCTGCGGCTGATGCGCAACCCCTCCAACTTCCACGACGCCTACCAGGCGGCGACGGCCTGTTTCGGCCCACCGGTCGACGCCACCATCGAGCACGAGGATCTGGAGGATGTCTTCCTGCGGCTGACCGGGGGGTGAGCCGCCGCGCTTGTCGATGGCGGCTGATCCCCTGCTTGCCTTTCGCCCCCGCTCTCCTAACCTGTGGTGCCGGTCCGGTTCCGGATGGGGATGCCCCTCCTCCGGAAGCGATCCTGCCGCCTGTGCTCTTCGATCTCCGTCGAGCAAAAAGTCCACGGACGGACTTTTTGCGATTCGATCAGCAATGACGGCTTCGCAAGAAGCCGGCAGCAGCGGCCAGGACGGCCGCGCAAATCCGGAGGTTGCGCATGCAAGCGACGGATTATGTAAGGCGATCGAAAACCGCGTTTTTCGATCGCCTTCAAGCAAAAAGTCCACGGACGGACTTTTTGCGATCCCATCAGCAATACGGTCCATGGAGGGACGGTTTGCGATTCGATCGAACATGCAGCCGTTCACCGTTCATGAGGGGTTGGTGGCGCCGATGGATCGGGCCAATGTCGATACCGACGCCATCATCCCCAAGCAGTTCCTCAAATCGATCCGCCGCAGCGGATACGGCGCCTATCTGTTCGACGAGTGGCGCTATCTCGATCAGGGCGAGCCGGGGATGGATTGCAGCAAACGGCCGAAGAATCCCGACTTTGTGCTCAATCAGCCGCGCTATCGGGGGGCGACGATCCTGTTGGCGCGGGAGAACTTCGGCTGCGGTTCGTCGCGCGAGCATGCGCCGTGGGCGCTGCTCGACTACGGCTTCCGCTGCATCATCGCTCCCTCCTTCGCCGATATCTTCTACGACAACTGCTGCAAGAACGGCATCCTGCCGCTGACCCAGCCGGCGGAGGTGGTCGACCGCCTCTTTGCCGAGTGCGCAGCGCAGGAGGGCTACCGGCTGCGGGTCGATCTGCCGGCCCAGCGGTTGACCCTCCCCGATGGAACGACCTTTGCCTTCGGGATCGATCCCTTCCGCAAGCGGCGGCTGGTCGAGGGGCTGGACGACATCGCTCTGACGCTGGAGCACGCCGATGAGATCCGTGCCTTCGAGCGGCGCCACTTCGCTGCCCATCCGTGGCTGGTGGAAGCCGCCGCTTGAGGTGGGCGGCGCGGGCGCTGCTGGCCCCGTTGTCGTTTGCTCTGTCGTCGCTCTGCGGCGCCGGCGTTGCCGAGGCGTTGGAGGCGGGCGCCGGCTTGCTCTGGTGGCAGTATGAGGAGATTGCCTCCGATACCCGCTACACGGGGGCCCCATTCCATTCGCGTGCGGAGCAGGTTGCGCTTCGACTGTGTGTCCAGGAGGGGGCCGTCGGCGACGATGGGTGGGGCTGGTCCAGCACCCTCTCCTCCATCGTGCCGCTATTGCGGGCGACCGAGCACTGGCCCCGTGCCGATTTTCTGCAGACCAACGATTTGCGCATCGGTCAACTGGACGGGCGGTTGACGTTGCGCCGGACGTTGCAGCAGGGGGAGGTCGGGCTGTTTGCCGCGGCGCGCTGGCAGCAGCAGGCGCGGGAACGGTTCCGGAAGAATGGTGCCCCGCTGCCCGATCCGTTGATCACCGAGACCATCCGCAGCCTCTGGGCCGGCCTGCTCTTCGCCTCCCGCCGGCTGGAGATCCGCGCGGCACTCCCCCTGTGGGTGCGGACCAGAAACTCGTCGATCCCCAATACGTTCCGCAACCGCCGCGGCTATCGGGCCGGCGCCTCGCTGCATCTCCCGCTGGCGCAGTGGCTGGCCATGCCGTTGCATCTGCGCGCCGCCTACCGGATTCAGCAGTTCGCCGGAGAGGCACAGACCACCGCCCTCTGGCCGAAGAACCGCTTCCAGACCCTCTCGCTCGCCGTGGAGGGGCGCTGGTGAGCGGGGAGTCCGGGCGGTTGCGGGAGGGGATGCGGTTTCGCCGCCATCTGCTGCTGCTCTCCCTCTTCGTGCTGCTGCTGGTCGGTGTGGTGGTGGTGGTGGACCGCTTCGACGGCGACGAGGAGGCGCGCACCAGCGCCCTGATCGACGCCACGGCCCGGGTGGATGCGGGGATCGCGCGGGAGATGATGGTGCAGCTCTTTAGCGGCGTGCGGGACGAGGCGGCGCTTCGTCGGCGCGTCCGCCGGCTCCGCGCCATGGTGGCGCGGCTGGAGCGGGGGCTGCGCGAGGATCTCGAGGAGGCCAGCGAGGGGATCTTCGCCGACGAGGAGATCGCCAGTGCCATCCGTCGCAGCCTGGCCGGGCTCGATACAGCGTTGGCCGGGCAGGAGCGGAGGGTCCGCCGTTTTCTCGCCATCCCGCTCGAGGAGGAGAAGCGGGCGCGTGCGGTGGTGATCGAGGAGGCGGCCGACGACCGGATCCCGGCAGCCCTCTCCCGCCTGCGCCGCGCCTACGAGCGCCATTACGCCGACGAGGCGCGGGTGCACGAGATCAGCAAGCGGGTGTTGATCGCCATGGTGGTGGCGCTGCTGATCTACCTGGTGGTGCTGCTCGTCGCCGCCGCCCGGCGCAACCGCTTCCTGCAGGGGGTGCTCGACGAGCGCAGCGCGCTGCAGGAGGGCAAGCGCCTGCTGCTGGCGGCGATGGGCTCCGCCCCCGACGGCATCCTGGTCTGCGATCGCGACGGCCGGGTGCGATACGCCAACGACGCACTGGCCGCGATGCACGGGGTGGCGGATCCGGAGGAGCTGGTCGGCCGTAGCGCCGCCGAGCTGCGCGGCGGCACCCCCGGCGACCCCCTCTATCGGGAGATGAGGGCGACGGTGGCGCAGGGGCGGGAGTGGCAGGGGGATTACCGTCTGGTCTCGGCCGACGGGGAGGAGCGGGTGATCGCCCGCACCATGTCGTGCGTCTCGCTCGACGGCCACGACTACCTGGTGGGGATCGATCGCGACGTCACCGAGGAGCGGGCGCGGGCCGAGCGGCTGGCGGCGACCCAGCGGCTGGAGAGCCTCGGCGTGCTGGCCGGAGGGATCGCGCACGACTTCAACAACATCCTGGCGGCGATCCAGGGGAATCTGGCGTTGGCCCTGCGCCACGCCGACGAGGATGGTGCAGGCTACATCCGCCGGGCGGTGCAGGGGGCCGAGCGGGCGGCCGACCTCTGCCGCCAGATGCTCGCCTACGCCGGCAAGGGGCGGTTCGTGGTCGAGCCGGTCGATCTGAGTGCGCTGGTGGGCGGGTTGAGCGAGCTGCTGGCGGTCTCGATCGACAAGCGGATCGACTTCGTCCAGTCCCTGGCCGACGATCTCCCTGCGATCGAGGGGGATCGGGCGCAACTGCAGCAGGTGGTGCTCAACCTGATCACCAACGCCAGCGAGGCGATCACCGGCGGTGCGCAGCCCCGCGAGGAGGGACGCATCACCATCGCCACCCGAGTGGAGGAGGTGGATGCGGAGCGGTTGTCTCAGGCGGTCACCGGGTCGGATCTGCCGCCGGGTCGCTATGTGGTGCTGGAGGTGGCCGACAACGGCTGTGGTATGGACGAGGAGACGCGGAAGCGGATCTTCGAGCCCTTCTTCACCACCAAGTTCACCGGCCGCGGTCTGGGGATGAGCGCCATCCGCGGCATCGTCCAGGGGCACCATGGAGCGCTGCTGCTGGAGAGCGCACCGGGGGAGGGGAGTACCTTCACCATCCTCTTCCCGCCGAGCGAGAGGGAGGCTGTGCCGGAGGAGCCGGTCGGGGATGAGGTGCAGCCGGAGGAGGCCGCCGGCGGGACGGTGCTGATCATCGATGACGAGGAGGTGGTGCGCGAGGTGGCCGCCGAGCTGCTCGGCGAGTGCGGCATCACCACCATCTGTGCGGCCGACGGTGTCGAAGGGGTGGCCTCGTTCCGCGCGCATGGCGACCGGATCGACGCCGTCTTGCTCGACATGACCATGCCCAACATGGACGGCAGCGAGTGTTTCCGGCAGCTGCGTGCCATCCGCGACGACGTTCCGGTGGTGGTGACCAGCGGCTACTCCGAGGAGGAGGTGCTGCGCAGCTTCGAGGAGGGTGCGTTGGCCGATTTCGTCCACAAGCCGTTCGATCCCGAGCGGTTGCAGCAGGTGATGCGCCGTGTCGCCGCCGCCCGCCGGCGGGTTGGAGAGGGGTAGGCGGTGGATCGTCTGATCATCGAGGGGGGACGGCCGCTGCACGGCAGCATCGAGGCCAGCGGCGCCAAGAACGCCGCCCTGCCGCTGCTGGCCGCATCGATCCTGGTCGACGGTGTGGTCAGCTACCACCGCGTTCCCCATCTGCGCGACGTCGCCACCATGATGTCGCTGCTGGTCCATCAGGGGGCCAAGGTGGCGGTGGACGACCGCAACTGCCTCCATGTCGACAGCCGCTCCGCCATCCTGCCGGAGGCGCCGTACGAGCTGGTCAAGACGATGCGCGCCTCCGCGCTGGTGCTCGGTCCGTTGCTGGCCCGCTTCGGCAAGGCGCGGGTCAGCCTGCCCGGTGGCTGCGCCATCGGCGCCCGGCCGATCGACATGCATCTCAAAGGGCTGGAGGCGATGGGGGCGGCGATCACCGTCGAACACGGCTACGTCAGCGCCAGCGCCCCCTACGGGCTGACCGGCGCACGCATCTGCTTCGACCGGGTGACGGTCACCGGTACCGAGAACCTGATGATGGCGGCGGTGCTGGCCGACGGTGAGACGGTGCTGGAGAACGCCTCGCGTGAGCCGGAGGTGGAGAACCTGGCGGTGGCGCTGCGCTCGCTTGGCGCCGACATCTCCGGGGAGGGGAGCGGCACGGTGACCGTCCGCGGGGTCGACGCCCTGCGCGGCGGGGCGGTCACCGTCATCCCCGACAGGATCGAGACCGCCACCTATCTGGCGGCCGGCCTGATCACCGGCGGGGACGTGCGGGTGACCAATACCGACGCCGGGGCGCTGGAGGCCTTCCTCTCCCACCTGCGCGAGGCCGGCGCAACCGTCGAGGTGCAAGGCAACGCCATCCGCTGTTACGCCCGGCGGCGGCTGCGCGGCACCGATGTGCGCACCATGCCCCATCCCGGCTTCCCCACCGATCTGCAGGCGCAGTTCATGGCTCTGATGACGCTGGCCGAGGGGACGAGCACCATTCGGGAGACCATCTTCGAGAACCGCTTCATGCACGTGCAGGAGCTGGTGCGCCTCGGCGCGGACATCCAGCTTAGCGGCAACACCGCGGTGGTGCGCGGGGTGGAGTACCTCTCGGCGGCGCCGGTGATGGCCACCGACCTGCGCGCCTCGGCCTCACTGGTGCTGGCCGCCCTGGCCGCGGAGGGGACGACGGAGATCAGCCGCATCTACCACATCGATCGCGGCTACGAGCGGATCGAGGAGAAGCTGGAGCGGTTGGGCGCGGCGGTGGAGCGGCGCAGCGGCGCCAACCGGATGTTGACGGGAGAGGAGTTTGGCTGATTCCACACCCATCCGCATCGCGCTGCCCAAGGGGCGGCTGCTGGGGCAGGTGGTGCCGTTGCTCGAAGCGGCGGGGCTGGCCCCCGACGGAGAGGGGATCCGCAGCCGCAGGTTGATCCTCCCCGGGCCGGAGGGGTACTGCTTCCTCATCATCCGGGCGGCCGACGTCTGCACCTTCGTCGCCCGCGGAGCCGCCGATCTGGGCATCGTCGGCCGTGACCTGCTGCTCGAGAGCGACCCCGATCTCCATCAGCCGCTCGATCTGGGGATCGGCCGCTGCCGGCTCTGCGTGGCGGTGCCCGAGCATGGCGGGGATCCGCTGGCCCGGCCTCCTGGCAGCGTGGTACGTGTGGCGACCAAGTACGACCGGCTGGCAGCCGGCTTCTTCATGCAGCGCGGCCTGCAGGCGGAGATCATCCACCTCTACGGCTCGATGGAGCTGGCGCCGCTGGTCGGGATGGCCGACTGCATCGTCGATCTGGTCGAGACCGGCTCCACGCTGCGGGCCAACGGCCTGGTCGAGCGGGCGACGCTGTTCGAGATCTCCAGCCGGCTGGTGGTCAATCCGGTCAGTGCGGTGCTGCGGCGGGCGGAGATCGAGCCGGTTATCGACCGTCTGCGCCGATGCGTGGAGCAATGGTGACGGCTTCGCAGGAAGCCGTCAGCGCGGCCATGGGTGGTCGCGAAATCCGGAGGCTGCAGAGGCAAGCGACGGATTTAGTAGGGGGATCGAAGAGCGCGCACTTCGATCCCCGTCAAGCAAAAGTCCACGGGCGGACTCTTTGCGATTCGATCAACGCTGACGGGCAACTTTCGTAAGGATAGGCGTGTGGCGATGCAGACGAGCTGGAAGATGCGACGACTGGCATGGGGAGAGGCCGACTTCGACGAGCGGCTGCAGGCGTTGCTGGCCCGTGGGGGCGATAGCGACAGCGGGGCGGAGGTGGAGCGGCAGGTCGGCGACATCATCGCACAGGTGCGGCGAGAGGGCGACGCCGCCCTCTGCCGGCTGACCGAGCGTTTCGACCGCTGGCCCTGCACGCCCGAGGCGATGGTGATCGATCGCGCGCGGATGGAGCAGGCGTGGAGGCGGATCTCCGGGGAGGATCGGCAGGCGCTCTCCATGGCCGCCGAGCGGCTGCGTGCCTTCCATGAGCAGCAGGCCGCGCGCGAGCGGTCGTGGAGCTACCGCGACGCGGCGGGCATGGAGCTGGGCCAGCGGGTGACGCCGCTCGACCGGGTGGGGCTCTATGTGCCGGGGGGGACGGCGGCCTATCCCAGCTCGGTGCTGATGAACGCCATCCCGGCGAGGGTCGCCGGGGTGGGGGATCTGGTCATGGTGGTGCCTACTCCCGACGGTGTGGTCAACGAGCTGGTGTTGGCCGCCGCCTTCATCGGCGGGGTGGGGCGCGGTTTCGCCGTCGGCGGGGCGCAGGCGGTGGCTGCGCTCGCCTTCGGTACCGAGTCGGTGCCGGCGGTGGACAAGATCGTCGGCCCGGGCAACCGGTTCGTCGCCGCCGCCAAGCGGCAGGTCTTCGGCGTCTGTGGTATCGACATGATCGCCGGGCCGTCCGAGATCGTGGTGGTGGCCGATGGCGGTGATCCGTGCTGGCTGGCGGCCGATCTGCTCTCCCAGGCCGAGCACGACGCCGCAGCGCAGGCCGTTCTGATCAGCGACGACGCCGACCTGCTCGATCGGGTCGAGGCGGAGATCGCTCGCCAGCTGGCCGCGCTCCCTCGGGCGGAGATCGCCCGCGCCTCGCTGGAGGCGCACGGCGCGCTGATCGCGCTGGAGGATCTGTCGCAGGCGGCGGAGGTGGTCAACCGCATCGCGCCGGAACACCTGGAACTGGTGCTGGCGCAGCCCGATGCGCTGCTGGCGCGTATCCGCCACGCCGGCGCCGTCTTCATCGGACACCATGTGCCCGAGGCGCTGGGGGATTATGTCGCCGGCCCCAACCATGTGCTGCCGACCAACCGTACCGCGCGTTTCTCCTCGCCGCTCGGGGTGTATGATTTCCAGAAGCGCAGCAGCATCATTCGCGGGAGCGCCGATGCGCTGGCCGCGATCGGGCCGGCGGCGGCCCACATTGCCCACCGTGAGGGGCTGGATGCCCATGCGCGGACGATCGAACTGCGGCTGGAGCGTCGTGTCCAATGATTCGTAAAGATATCCGGATGCTGGAGCCCTATCGCGTCGAGGATGCCACCGGGCTGATCAAGCTCGATGCGATGGAGAATCCCTATCCCATGCCGCGGGCGCTGCACGAGGGGTGGCAGCAGCTGCTCGCCCGCACCGAGGTGCACCGCTATCCCGACGCCGACATGGCGGGCCTGCGCGCGCAGATCGCCGAGCTCGACGGCGTGGATCCGGCGCAGATCCTGCTCGGCAACGGCTCCGACGAGCTGATCCAGATGATCCTGATGGCCGCCGATCCCGGTGCCTGCGCCATTCCCTCCCCCACCTTCTCCATGTACGAGCTGATCTCCCGTTGGCTTCGGCGGCCGGTGGTCACCGTCGCGCTCGATGCCCATTTCGAGCTGAGCGCGCAGAAGCTGCTGCGCACCAGCGGTCGGGAGAAGGCGGCGGTGATCTTTCTCGCCTGTCCCAACAACCCCACCGGCAACCTCTGGCCGATGGAGGAGGTGGAGGCGGTGGCGCGCGGCTTCAACGGGCTGGTGGTGATCGACGAGGCCTACCGCCCCTTCACCGACCGCACCCATCTGTCGCTGATCGCGCCCAATGTGGTCATCCTGCGCACCTTCTCCAAGATGGGGTGGGCCGGATTGCGGCTGGGCTACGCCATCGGCGATCCCGACACCATCGCCCAGCTCAACAAGGTGCGGCTGCCCTACAACATCAACGCGCTCACCCAGGCGTCGGCCTCCTTCCTGCTGCGCCACGGCGAGCTCTTCGCCGCGCAATGCCGGCGCATCGTCGAGGAGCGCGAGCGGGTGGCTGGGATCCTCGAGGGGATCAACGGCATCACCCTCTTCCCCTCGCAGACCAACTTCCTGCTCATTCGCGTGGCCGACGCCGAGCGCACCTTCTCCTTCCTCAAGTCGAGCGGGATTCTGGTCCGGAATCTGCACCAGCCCAACGGGCCGCTCGCCGGTTGCCTGCGGCTGACCATCGGCACGCCGGAAGAGAACGACGCGCTGATCCGGGCGCTGATGCAGGCGGTCTGACCGGACGGGGGTGTGATGGTTTCGCGAGAACCCATCATCGCGGCGTCGGCGTGCCGCGTAAAACCGAAGCTTGCGAATGCAAGCGACGGCTTTGGAAGGGAATCAAAGAGCGCGCTCTTCGATTCTCGTCAAGCAAAAGGTCCATGGACGGACGTTTTGCGATTCGATCCGAGATGATTCGACAATCACGCAGCGCCACGATCGAACGCGCCACCAAAGAGACCCGCATCACGCTGTCGCTCGATCTCGATGGCACGGGCAGCAGCAGCATCGACAGCTCGATCCCATTCCTCGACCACATGCTGGAGCAGATCAGCCGCCACGGGTTGATCGACCTGACCCTGCAGGCGCGCGGGGATCGTGAGATCGACGACCACCACACGGTCGAGGATATCGGCATCTGCCTCGGCGAGGCGTTGCACGATGCGCTGGGCGACAAGACGGGGATCGTTCGTTACGGCCACGCTTTCGTACCGCTGGACGAGGCCCTCTCCCGGGTGGTGCTCGATCTCTCCGGTCGGCCGGGGCTGCACTACCAGGTGGTGTTTCCCCGTCCCAAGGTGGGGGATTTCGACACCGAGCTGTTCCGCGAGTTCTTCCAGGCGGTGGTCAACCACGGCCGGTTGACCCTCCATATCGATGCCCTGCGCGGGGAGAACAACCACCACATCATCGAGACCGTCTTCAAGGCCTTCGGCCGGGCGTTGCGCATGGCGGTGGCACCCGATCCGCGGCAGCAGGGGATCCCGTCGACCAAGGGGGCGCTGTGACCGTGGCGGCGTTCAAGTACACTGGCGAAACGAACGGAGGTATGATGGTTTCGCAAGCAGCCATCATACGCGACCAGGACGGTCGCGCAAATCCGGAGGTTGCTCTTGCAACCGATGGATTTGTAAGGCAATCGAAGACCGCGCTCTTCGATTGCCGCCGAGCAAAAAGTCCATGGACGGACTTTTTGCGGTGTGATCAGGAGTGGCGATGAAGGTCAACAATGCGAACCTTGCAGCGCTGAGCAACATCACGGTCCAGCAGGAGGTTTCGGCCAACAATGTCGCCAACCTGCTGACCCGGGGCTATCGGGCTGCGCGGGCGCTGCAGCAGGGGGACCGGGTGACGGTCAGCCCGGAGATGCGCGCCGCGATCCAGCGCAACGAAGCGGCCAGCAGCGCCGCTCCGTCGCCCAGCGATGCCGCGACCGAGCAGGTCCGTATGCGGCGCAATGAGGCGGCTTATACCGCCAACCTCAATGCCATCAAGACCCGCGATGCCCTCTACAAGGCGCTGGATGATTTGAACAAGGGGTGAACTGAAAGCTACTTCCGCTGCCAGCGGGTGCCGTCGGGCGTGTCCTTCAGCACGATGCCCATCGCTGTGAGCTGGTCGCGCAGCCGGTCGGCGGTGGCGAAGTCCCGTGCCGAACGCGCCCGGTCGCGCGCCGCGATCAACCGCTCGATCTCCGCCGTCTCCTCCGCATCGCCCCGCTGGAACCAGGAGGTCGGATCCTGTTGCACCAGCCCGAGCAGGCCGGCCATTGCGACGAAGGCGCCGCCGTCGGCCGAGGCATCCTCCCCCCGGTCGAGGGCGCGGTTGATGCGGTGGGCGGCCTCGAACAGCACGGCCAGCGCCTCCGGGGTGTTGAAGTCGTCATTCATCGCAGCGCGGAAGGGCTCGGGCAGCGCCCCGGGCGGGCAGTCGCCCAGGCGGGCGCGGGTTTCGTAGAGCCGGTCGAGCCAGGATTCGGTCTGCTCCAACGCCCGATCGGAGAAGTCGAGCGGCGAGCGGTAGTGGCTGGCGACGATGAAGGCGCGGACCACCTCGGGATGGAAGCGCCCGGTCACCTCACGGATGGTGAAGAAGTTGCCCAGCGATTTGGACATCTTCTCGCTGTTGATGTTGACGAAGCCGTTGTGCAGCCAGTAGCGGGCGAATCCGCCGCCGGTGGCGGCGCATGCCTGGGCGATCTCGTTCTCGTGGTGGGGGAAGCGCAGATCCATGCCGCCGCCGTGGATGTCGAAGGTATCGCCCAGATGGGCGCAGCTCATCGCCGAGCACTCGATGTGCCACCCCGGCCGCCCCTCGCCCCACGGTGAGGGCCAGGAGGGCTCCCCCGGCTTGGCCATCTTCCACAACACGAAGTCGAGCGGGTCGCGTTTGTTCGTGTCCACCTCCACCCGGCTGCCCGCCTCCAGCTCGTCGATCCGCTTGCCGGAGAGCGCGCCGTAGTCGGGGAAGCTGCGCACCGAGTAGAGCACATCGCCCGAGTCGGCGACATAGGCGTGGCCGCGCGCAAACAGCGCCTCGATCATGGCGATGATCTCCGCCATGTGGGCGGTGGCGCGCGGCTCACGGGACGGGCGCAGGCAGCCGAGCGCGTCGATGTCCTGATGGAAGGCATCGATCATGCGGCGGGTGAGTTGGGCCATCGGCTCCCCCGAGGCGTTGGCCCGGGCGATGATCTTGTCGTCGATGTCGGTGAAGTTGCGCACGAAATCGACCTGGTAGCCGAGCGCGCGCAGCCAGCGGACGATCAGGTCGAAGGCGACCATCACCCGGGCGTGGCCGATGTGGCAGTAGTCGTAGACGGTGACGCCGCACAGATAGAGGCCGACGCGGCCGGGGTGAAGCGGCACGAAGCGCTCCTTGCGCCGGCTGCGCGTGTTGTAGAGCAGGAGGGAATCGGCCATGGCGCCGATGCTAGGGAGGGGGTGGGAGGATGAACACCGCCCCCGGCAGGGGCGCGTTTGGACGGCGCCCGGCGATGGCGCTATCCTGAGCGGATGGAGATCGACGAGGAGGTTGCCGCCACCCGCTACTGGCGGGAGCTGGCCCGGCGCGCCGGGCTCGATCGTTCGGCGATGGCCGGCAGGCAGGAGGAGTCGCCGCTGGTCGCCGGTATGGCACCGCCCGCGCCGGCGCCGGCCGACTCCGTGGCCGAGGCGCAGCGCCATCTGCGGCGCCATTTCGCCTGGGCCATGTGCCACATCATCTGGTGGGAGCTGGCCCTGCACGGGGAGATCGCGCGCTCCTGGCGGGCGATCAGCGATCTCGCCGATGCGTTGCTGACAGCGGCGCTGACCGCGGCCGAGGCGCTGCTCGCCCCCCGCTTCGGCCGGCCGGAGCAGGGTCGCTTCGCGCTGATCGCGCTGGGCAAGCTCGGCGGCCGCGAGCTCAACCTCGCCTCCGATATCGATCTGATGATGGTCTGGGACGGCGAGGGAGAGACCCGGGGTGGGCGGCGCGTATGCGCCCTGGCCGACTACTACGCGCAGCTGGCACGCATGGTCATCCGGCTGATCGATGAGCAGACCGAGGACGGCGCCATCTGGCCGGTGGACATGCGGCTGCGGCCGGGCGGGGCGGCGGCGCCGATCGTGCTCTCGCTCACGGCCACCCTCGACCACTACCACAACTACGGCCAGACATGGGAGCGGGCCATGCTCTCCAAGGCGCGCTTCGTCGCCGGCGACCGGGCGCTGGGCGAGGAGCTGTGCGCAGGCCTTGTTCCATTCATCTATCTGCGCCATCTCGACTATACGCTGGTCCATGCGCTGGCGGCGATGAAGCGGCGCATCGACCGTCAGGCCGGTGTGGGGGCGCCGGGGCCGGGCTTCGATGTCAAGCGCGGTCGGGGCGGGATCCGCGAGATCGAGTTCATGGTCCAGTCGCGGCAGCTGCTCTTCGGCGGTCGCCGGCCGGAGATCCGTGCGCGCGGCACGATCGAGGCGCTGGCCGCGCTCGATCGGGCGGGGCTGATCGCTGCCGGGGAGGCGGAAGGGCTGGCCTGCGCCTACCGCTTCTGGCGCCGGGTGGAGCACGCCGTGCAGGCGCGTCGCGGCGAGCAGACCCAGCGGCTGCCCGACGACTACCGCCGCTGGCTGGCTCGGGCGCTGGCCATCGACGATCCGCACGACACCGCCTGCCGCCATGCATCGTGGGTTCACGCCCTCTTCGTCCGTCACATGGAGCAGATGGACGACGATGCGCAGGGGGTCGACTGGCTGGAGCAGCGCCCGCCGCCGCTGCCCGAAGGGCTCGATGCGGAGGCGGGCGTGCGCATCACCCGGGCGCTCGATGCGATCGCCGGTCAGTTGCGGCGCGGCCTGTTGCCCGAGCGCAGCACCGACCAGGTGCGCCGTATCCTGCAGCGGGCCATGCCCGCCTGGCTCGACGACGCCAACGGGGTGACGGCGCTCGAATCGTTTGCCGAGCTGCTGCGCGCCATCGCAGGCAGAGCCACCTGGATCGACCTGCTCGCCACCCACGAGGGGACGCGCGACTGGCTGATCGGGGTGCTGGCTGCAAGCCGCTACATCGCCGGCGCGATCGTGCGCAATCCGTCGTGGCTGGAGTGGCCGCTGGCCTGCGAGCAGGGCGACGGCGACATCGACCGGATCCGCCACGCGCTGGCCGCGATCACCCCGGAGCAGGGCGAGGCGGCGCTGGCCGAGCTTGGGCGGCAGGTCGACCGCGCCCGGCTGCACTGCGCGCTGGCCGTGGATGCCCACAGCGCGGATGCCGATCGGATCGGCCGCTGGCTGTCCGGTGTCGCCGACGAGGCGGCGCGGGCGGCACTGCGGCTGGCCTGCGCCCGGATGGGGCTGCCCGACGACTTTCCGCTGGTGCTGCTGGCCATGGGCAAGCACGGCAGCCGGGAGATGGGGCTGGGCTCCGACCTCGACATGGTCTTCGTGCTGGTGGCAGACGGCGAGGAGCGGATGGGGATGCTGGAGCAGGCGCAGCGGCTCGGGCGGCGGGTGATCGGCATCCTCACCGCCGCGCCCCCCTTCGGCGCCGGCTACGCCTTCGACGCCCGGCTGCGCCCCTCCGGCGGCAGCGGTGTGCTGGTCACTACGCTGGCGGGATTCGCCGACTACCAGCGCCACCACGCCGCGGTCTGGGAGCACCAGGCCCTCTGCCGCGCCCGGGCTCTGGCCCCCAACGGGGAGGCGGCGGCGCGGGTGATGCAGGTGGTGGAGGAGGTGCTGGCCCTGCCGCGCGACCGGCGCCGGCTGGCGGACGAGGTGGTGGCGATGCGGGCGAAGATGGTGCGCCACCTGGCCAGCCGCGACGATCGGGTGGTCAACCTCAAGCAGGATCCCGGCGGCATGGTCGATATCGAGTTCCTCGCCCAGTATGCGCGCCTGGCTTTCGGCACCGGCGGCTGTTCGGTCGCCGCAATGCTGGAGGGGGATTCGGCGCGGTTGCCCGATCCGTGGCGGCGCGAGGCGGCGATGCTGACCGCCGCCCACCGGCGCTACCGGACGGCCGATCTGCTGCTGCGGGTGGAACTCTCCTGTGCGATCACCACACTTGCGTGGGATCCGGCGCGGCCCGAGTGGGAGACGCTGCGCCGCCACGGGGTGTTCGACGGGCCGGAGGAGCTGCGGCGGACGATGACGGCGGTGCGGCGGGCGTTCGAGCTGCTGTTGTCGGAGGCGGGCGGCTCCTCCGGCCGGGAGGAGGGTACCGTGGGTGGATCGCCCGCTGCTGCGCACGAGGCCATGGAGGGTCTCGTCGCGCCGGAACACCATGCTGCAGACCGCTGAAGGAACCATCGGAGGGAAGCACTTCCGGCCGCTCGACCACGATTTGGCCAGGCTGCGCGACCTGATCCTGGTGATGGGCGGCTGGGTGGAGCGGGCGATCCGCGACGCCATCCGCGCCCTGATCGAGTGCGACGAGGAGCTTGCCCGGCTGACCATCGAGCGCGACGGCGAGATCAACCGCATGGAGATCGAGACCGACACCTTCGCCCGCACCACCATCATCCGCCGCCAGCCGGTGGGCAGCGATCTGCGGGCCATCACCGGGGCGCTCAAGATCGTCACCGACCTGGAGCGGATCGGCGACCGCGCGGCGGAGATCTGTCGCCAGAGCCTCGAGATGGAGGTGCGCACGCGCAAGTTCGAGAACTACCTCGAGGTGATGGCCGACCATGTGCGACGGCAGGTGACCCAGGCGCTCGACGCCTACTCCAGCCGCGACCACCGCCGCGCGCTGACCGTGATCGACCTCGACAAGCATGTCGATACCCTCTGCCGCAACTACGAGCGCAACATGCTCACCGTGATCATGGAGGATCAGCGGCTGATCACGCCGGCGTTGGCGCTGATGAATGTGGCGCAGGCGCTGGAGCGCATCTCCGACCACGCCACCAACATCTGCGAGATGGTGATCTACATCCATCTCGGCCACGACATCCGCCATGTCAGCCAGGAGGAGGCGTTGAAGATGCTCGATCTGAAGGAGGGGGAGTGGAGCCCGCCGACCAGCTGGTAGGAGGGGTCGGGGGCTGACCGGGCCGGCCGCGGCGGCCCGAGATGGGTTCGGTCCGGATGGGAGTCGGCCGGAAGGAGAGTCGGCCGGAAGGAGAGAGTCAGAAGGGGCGCACCACCACCAACACCACCGCCAGGATCAGCCCGAGCGTCGGCAGTTCGTTGTAGATGCGGAAGAAGCGCTCGCTGTGGGGCGGTGCGCCCCGGGCGAAGCCGGTCGTCATCCGACCGCAGTGCAGATGGAAGACGATCAGCCCCAGCACCACCGCCATCTTGGCGTGGAACCAGCCCGCATCCACCAGCCACGCCCAGTTCATCGACGCCATGGTGGCGCCGCAGATCAGGGTGATCACCATCGCAGGCCACATGATGAAGCGGTGGAGCCTGCGTTCCATGATGCAGAACTGCTCGTGCAACACCCCTTCGGGGTGGCGGCTGTGGTAGACGAAGAGGCGCGGCAGATAGAAGAGGCCGGCGAACCAGGCCACCAGCGCGATGATGTGCAGCGCCTTGATCCAGAGATACATATTGTTCGACCGCAAAACGTCCGTCCGTGGACGTTTTGCTTGACGGGGATCGAAGAGCGCGGTCTTCGATCCCCTTACAAATCCGTCGGTTGCATCTGCCACCTCCGGATTTGCGCGGCCGTCCATGGCCGCGATGCTGGTTTCTTGCGAAGCCAGCATCGATTCGACCGCAAAACGTCCGTCCGTGGACGTTTTGGCTTCACGGGGATCGAAGAGCGCGGTCTTAGATCCCCTTACAAATCCGTCGGTTGCGTCTGCAACCTCCGGATTCGCGCGGCCGTCCTGGTCGCGATGTCGGCTCCGCAGGCGGCCGTCATGGATGCAGTTCGGCCATGATGAAGCGCGAGCCGAAGTAGGCGAGCAGCATGGTGAGGTAGGTGCCGATCACCAGGTAGCTCGAGGTCTTGTTGCGCCACGATCCCCGGCGGTGCGCCAACGCGATGATCAGCAACAGGATCCATGCGAGGAAGGAGAGCAGTACCTTGTGGCTGAGCAGGGCGAAGTGCCCCCATGCCACCCACTGCCAGCTCAGGCCGGTGAGGATGCCCGCCCCCAGCAGCCACAGCGCACCGCGTACCTGGGCGAACATGTGCCGTTCGATGTCGGTCAACGGCGGCATGGCACGGATGAGCGGATGGATCCGTTTCGCTTTCAGCGCCCGGTCGAGCAGTAGATGCATCACCGCATGGAGCGCCGACAGGGTCGCCACCGCATAGGCGCTCATCGACAGCGCCAGGTGGCTGGCCTCCAGCCAGGAGTCGGTCTCCAGCCAGCTTCCCCGGTGGCCGGTGGGGAGCAGCGGCGTCAGGATCAGGGCGAGGCCGGTCACCGGCAGCAGGATCATGCCCAGCCCGTGGATGCCATGGCGCAGCAGCCCGATCAGGTAGATCAACTGCACCAGGAATGAGGCGCTGGCCGCGGCATCGATCAGGGTGAAACGAATGCCGAGCGGGCTGCTCGGTGCGGCTCCGATCGCCCCGATCAGGGTGAAGAAGAGCGAGATCGAAACACAGGTGGCGATCAGCGGCTGCGGCTCTTTGGTCGGCAAGGGACGATCGAGCGCGCGGGCCCAGAGCAGCCATGCGGCGACCAGCGAGACGGCGCCGGCCAGCGGGAAGAGGATCAGGGTGGCGGACATCGGTCGCGATGATCGCGGATCGCGCAACCGGCATCAAGGATGACGGCTTCGCAAGAAGGTGGCATCCGCGGCGTTGGCGTGCCGCGCAAATCAAGAGCTTGCGAAGCAAGCGATCGATTTGTAGGGCAATCGAAGAGCGCGCTCTTCGATTGCCTTCAAGCAAAACGTCCATGGACGGACGTTTTGCGATTCGATTGAGAATACTCCCCTCACAAAAAGAGCATCAGGGATCGTATGGCCGGTTCAACGTCCTGCCGACAGCCGGCGCAGTTCGACCACCGCGCCGAAGAGGGCGAGATCGGCGCGCAGCGTCTGCCGTTCCGCCCGGCGGGGCAGCTCGGCCAGCCGGCGGCAGCCGTCGAGCAGCGCTTCGCCGCGTGCGAAATCGAGCCTGGAAATCCGCCGGCAGGCGGCCTCGACCGCCAGCTCGACCACCAGTTGCAGTGCCGCCGCGTTCCACTTCCCTCCGCTCAGGCGGCGCGCCTCGGCGAGGTCACAGCGGGGGAGGTCTTCGAGCAGCCGCTCCCACTGCTGCAACGACCGGCACCACCCCTCATCCCGCAGCAGCGCCACCCGTCCCGGTCTGCCGCGGGCCAGCCGCAGGGCCAGCGGCAGGGCTGCCTCCGCGATCCCCATGCGCTGCAGCACCTGCCGACACTCCTCTTCGCCGAGGGCGTGGCACGGCTGCAGCAGACAGCGGGAACGGATGGTGGCCGGCAACCGGTTCGGTTCGCCACAGACCAGGAGGATCGCCGCCCCCTCCTGCGGCTCTTCCAGCCCCTTGAGCAGGGCGTTGGCCGCCGACCGGTTCATCGTTTCGGCATCATCGATGATCAGCACCCGTCGGCTGCTCTCATGACCGGTGAGGCTGAGGAAGGCGAGCGCTTCCCGTACCGCCTCCACCGGAAGGTCGCGCTTGCCCTCCGGGCGCTGCAACAGCCGGAGGTCAGGATGGGTTCCGGCGTGCACCAGTCGACAGCTGTGGCACGCGCCGCATGGGGGGGCGGCGCCGCGGCAGAGGAAGGCGGAGGCCGCCTCTCGGGCGAGCAACGCCTTGCCGATGCCCGAGGGGCCGTAGAGGAGCCAGGCGTGGTGGCCTCCTTCCCGCGCACCCAGCCCGTTGCACAGCGTGTCGCGCACCGCCGTGTGGCCGACGATCTCCCACGCTGTCGGCAAGGGCTAGTCTCCTGCGATCAGCGGCCGGAGCAGCCGCTCCACCCGTGCCGCCACTTCGTCGATGGTGCCCCCGGCATCGACGCGGCGGATCCGTTCGGGATGGCGTCGGTGCAGCTCGGCGAACGCACGATGGACCGCCCGGTGGAAGGCGAGCGCCTCCCGGTCGATCCTCCCCTCCCGGTCGATCCTCCCTTCTCCGGCGGCGCCGCGAGCGGCGATGCGCGCCATCGCCTCTTCCGGCGCCAGGTCGAACCAGAGCGTGCAGCCGGGGGAGATCCCCTGCTCGGCATAGCGCACCAGTGCGGCGGCCTCCTCGATCCGGCCCAGGCGCCGGGCGGCCAGCTGGTAGGCGAGGGTGGAGTCGCTGTAGCGGTCGCACAGCACCCAGGCGCCCCGCTCGAGCGCCGGCGCGATGACGGTGGCGACATGCTCGGCCCGGTCGGCGAGGAAGAGCAGCAGCTCACAGGGGGGGGTGGGGTGGAAGGCGTCGTCCAGCAGCAGCCGGCGGATCTCCCGCCCGACGGGGGATCCGCCCGGTTCGCGGGTGGTGCATACCGGAAGGTCATGGGCGCGCAGCAGCGCCGCCGCCCGGGCCATCTGGGTGCTCTTGCCGCATCCGTCGCCCCCCTCGAATGTGATGAAGCGGGGATGGCCGCCGCTCAGCAGGATGGCTCCGTGGGCGGGGGGGCGGCTGCCGTCACAGCAGCTCCAGCAGGCATTCGTCCGGGTTGACGTTGTCGCCCACGGCGACATGGATGGCGCCCACCGTGCCGGCGACCGGGGCATGGACCGGGTTCTCCATCTTCATCGCCTCCACCACCAAGACCACATCGCCGGCGGCGACCGTGTCGCCCTCGGAGACGTGGATGGCGGTGATGCGGCCGGGCATCGGCGAGGTGACGTGGTTGTCGGAGGTCGCCTTGGGCCGCCTCGACCCCTTGCCGGCGTGGGCGGTGTCGAGATGGCCGTCGCGCATCGGTACCACCTCGGTCAGCGTCTCGACCATCACCTCTTCCAGCATGTTGTCCACCCGGACGTAGAAGGGGCGCACCGTTCCGCCGGCGTGGCCGGTGCCTTCGATCTTGATGTGGTACTCCTCGCCATGGATGGTGATGTTGAACTCGGTCGGCGCCAGCCGTTCGCCGCCCGGAACCGGAGCGGCGGGCTCCTCCTGCGGTGCGTCGAGGGGTTCCGGCTGCAGGGTGCCGGCGGCCCGCGCCTCGAAGAACTCGAGGGCGACGGCGGGGAAGAGGGCGTAGGTCAGGGTGTCCTCGATCGAGGTGGCCTTGTCGCCGATCTCGCGGGTCAGGGTGTCGAGCTCCGGCTGGAGCAGATCGGCCGGGCGCACGTTGATCGGCTCCTCGTCGCCCAGCGCCAGCCGCCGTACACGCTCGTCGATCTCACCGGGGGCGCGGCCGTACATCCCCTTGAGGTAGGCCTTGGTCTCGTTGGTGATGATCGAGTACTGCTTGCCGGAGAGGACGTTGAGCACCGCCTGGGTGCCGACGATCTGGCTGGTGGGGGTGACCAGGGGGGGATAGCCGAAGTCCTTGCGTACGCGGGGGACCTCGTCGAGCACCGCGTCCATCTTGTCGAGCGCGTCCTGCTCGCGCAGCTGATTGGCCAGGTTGGAGATCATGCCTCCGGGTATCTGGTTGATGAAGACCCGGGTGTCGACCCCGGTGAAGTCCGATTCGAATCGTGCGTATTTCTTGCGCACCTCACGGAAGTAGGCGGCGATCGACTGCAGCCGCTCCAGATCGAGGCCGGTGTCGTATTCGCCGCCGGCGAAGGCGGCGACCATCGCCTCGGTCGGTGGATGGGAGGTCCCTCCGGCCAGCGGCGAGATGGCGGTGTCGATGATGTCGCAGCCGGCGTGGACCGCCTCCCACTGCACCATCTCGGCGAGGCCGGCGGTTGCGTGGACGTGAAGGTGGAGCGGCACCGAGACCGCCTGTTTGAGGGCGCGGATCAGGCGGCGGGCGGCCTCCGGGGTGAGCAGCCCGGCCATGTCCTTGATGGCGATGGTGTCGCAGCCGAGCTCCTCCAGTCGCCGTCCCATCTCGACGAACCGCTCCAGCGTGTGGACCGGGCTGGTGGTGTAGCAGATCGCCCCTTCGGCATGCTTGCCGTTGGCCTTCACCTGCTCGATCGCCACCCGCACGTTGCGCAGGTCGTTCATGGCGTCGAAGATGCGGAAGACGTCGACCCCGTTGGCCGCCGACATGTCGACGAACTTGCGCACCACGTCGTCGGCGTAGTGGCGGTAGCCGAGCAGGTTCTGACCGCGCAGCAGCATCTGCAGCGGGGTGTTGGGCATCGCCTTCTTCAGTTCGCGCAGCCGAACCCACGGCCCCTCCTTGAGGTAGCGCAGGCAGGTGTCGAAGGTGGCGCCGCCCCACGCCTCGATCGACCAGTAGCCGACCGCGTCGAGTTCGGCGCAGATCGGCAGCATGTCTTCCAGCCGCATGCGGGTGGCGAGCAGCGACTGGTGGCCGTCGCGCAGGGCCAGTTCGGTGATGGCGAGTCGTCTGGTCGTGGTGGGCATGAGCACTCCTCCGGCCGTGTGGCTGGGGTTACAGTCCGAGATGGGTGGCGACGGCCACGGCGACGGCGGCGGCGATGTCCTCGCGGCGTTCGTAGGGCTGATAGTCGAGCAGCTCGGGGTGCTGCTCCATGAAGCCTGTGTCGAAGTCTCCGGCGGCGAAGGCGTCGGAGGCGACGATGTTGCGGTAGAGCGGCAGGGTGGTCTTCAACCCGCGGATGTCGTACTCCTCCAGTGCACGGAGCGCCCGCCGGACCGTCTGCCGCCAGTCCCGCCCCCAGACGGTGAGCTTGGCGCACATCGAGTCGTAGTGGGGCGGGATGGTGTAGCCGGCGTAGACACAGCCGTCGACCCGCACTCCGGGGCCGCCGGCCGAGTGGTAGCGGGTGATCAGCCCGGGATCGGGGAAGAAGTCGTTCTTCGGATCCTCGGCGTTGATGCGGAACTCGATGGCACAGCCGCGGTAGTCGATCTCCTCCTGGCTGTAGCCCAGCGGTTCGCCGCTGGCGATGCGGATCTGCTCGGAGACGATGTCGATGCCGGTGATCGCCTCGGTGATGGTGTGCTCCACCTGCAGGCGGGTGTTCATCTCCATGAAGTAGAAGTTGTGGTCACCATCGACCAGAAACTCGACGGTGCCGGCGTTGACGTAGTCGACCGCCCGGGCGGCGCGCACCGCCACCGCACCCATGGCCGCGCGCTGCTCGTCGCTGAGGAAGTTGGATGGGGCCAGCTCGATCAGCTTCTGGTTGCGTCGCTGGATGGAGCAGTCGCGGTCGAAGAGGTGGACCACGTTGCCATGGCTGTCGGCGAGCACCTGGAACTCGATGTGGCGCGGGGCGACGATGCACTTCTCCATGAACAGCTCGTCGCTGCCGAAGGCCGCCTTGGCTTCGCGGCCGGTGATGGCGAAGTTCTCGCGCAGTTGCTCCTCATCGTCGCAGCGGCGGATGCCGCGCCCGCCACCCCCGGCGGCCGCCTTGAGCATCACCGGGTAGCCCATGGCATCGGCCAGCGCCAGCGCGTGGTCGAGGTCGCGCAGGGCTCCGTCCGATCCGGGAATGACCGGAATGCCGGCGGCGATCATGGTGGCGCGCGCCCGGGTCTTGTTGCCCATATTGGCGATCGCCTCCGGGCCGGGTCCGATGTAGGTCAGCCCCGCTTCCTCTACCCGGCGGGCGAACTCGGCGTTCTCCGACAGGAAGCCGTAGCCGGGGTGGACGGCATCGCACCCGGTCTTGACGGCGATGTCGATGATTCGATGGATGTTGAGGTAGCTCTTGACCGGGTCGGGGCCGATGAGCACCGCCTGGTCGGCCTTCTTGACATGCAGGGCGTGGGTGTCGGCCTCGGAGAAGATGGCCACGGTCTCGATGCCCAGCTCCCGGCATGAGCGCTGGATGCGGACGGCGCATTCGCCTCGGTTGGCGATCAGGATGCGGTGGAACAATCCTCCTCCCGGGGTGGAGATTCCTGCCACGGTGGGACGGGCGGTTCGGTGGAGCACCCACGAGGACAGGGTGGGGCATGATACCATGCCCCCGCGCGCCGCTCAATGGTGATCAAACCGCAAAACGTCCGTCCGTGGACTTTTTGCTTGACGGCGATCGAAGAACGCGCTCTTCGACCCCCTTACGAATGCACCGATTGCATGCGCAATCCCCTGTTTTGTACAACCGGACGGGATGGCACGTATTGGGAGTACGGGGCGGACCGGTGCAGCATGGTGGGTCCCCTTCGCGGTTGGGGGTGCGCTTCTAATGCACCCGGCGCCACAGGATGCGCTCGAAGCCGACCGAGACCACGGCGAAGCTGCACAGCTTCATCGCCGCGCCGTATTTGGCCTGCAGGC